>CANFIE010000012.1 GCA_947446625.1 Acetobacteraceae bacterium
GCTGGGCTACGACATGGTGGTGACCACGCCCTATGGCCTGGTGGCCCCTGCCGGGCTGGACCCCGCGGTGCTGCGGATACTGCATGACGGCTTTGCCGCGGCGGTGCAGGACCCGGCGCATCTGGCGGTGCTGGAACGCTATGACCAGCCAATCGAATATCGCAACAGCGCCGACTACGCCGCCTTCCTGCGCGAAACCGTGGCGAAGGAGGCGGCGTTGATCGAGCGGCTGGGGTTGCGGGCCGGCTGAAACCGGCCCGCGTCAGGCTCAGGGCAGCAGCACCGTGCTGCCCGTGGTGGCGCGGCTTTCCAGCGCGATATGCGCCTTGGCCGCGTCCTTCAGCGGGAAGGTCTGGTTGACGTTGATCTTCACCTTGCCCGAAAGCACCACGTCGAACAGGTCATTCGCCGTGGCCACCAGGTCTTCGCGCTTGGCGGTGTAGGTGTTCAGCGTCGGGCGGGTCACGTACAGGCTGCCCTTGCCGGCCAGCACGCCCAGGTCGGTGGTCACCGGCCCACTGGCATTGCCGTAGCTGATCATCAGGCCGAAGGGACGCAGGCAGTCCAGGCTGGTCAGGAAGGTGTCCTTGCCCACGCTGTCGTAAACCACCGGCAGCATGGCGCCGCCGGTAATCTCCTTCACCCGGGCCGGAATGTTCTCGCTGGTCAGCAACGCATGGTCGGCGCCCAGCGCCTTCACCTGCGCCGCCTTCTCGGGCGTGGAGACCACGCCGATGACGGTGGCGCCAATGGCCTTGGCCCATTGCACCAGAATGCTGCCCACGCCACCGGCGGCGGCATGCACGAGAATGGTCTCGCCGGCCTTCACCGGGTAGGTGCGCTTCACCAGGAACTGGGCGGTCATGCCCTGCAGCATCATCGCGGCGGCGGTGGTGTAGTCGATCCCGTCGGGGATCTTCACCACGCGGTCAGCCGGGGCGCAGCGGGCTTCGCTGTAGGCGCCAATGCTGCCGGCATAGGCCACGCGGTCACCCACCTTCAGGTCGGTCACGCCGGCGCCCACGGCTTCCACATCGCCGGAGCCTTCCATGCCAATGCCGGTGGGCAGCGGCGCCTTGTACAGGCCGGTACGGAAATACACGTCGATGTAGTTCAGCCCCACCGCCTTCTGGCGGATCAGCACCTCACCCGGCTTCGGCTCGGGCAGGGGCACTTCCTCCCAGATCATCTTTTCCGGGCCGCCGTTTTCATGGACGCGAATGGCGTGATTCATCGGAGGATTCCTCGCCCTTGGGCATGGGCTTCGAGAGTGAGAAGATAACGCTTGGTAGCCGGTCCCTCGCCGCCGGAATAGCCACCAAGGGAACCATTGGCCCCCACCACCCGATGACAGGGGATGAGGATGGGAATGGGGTTACTGCCATTGGCCCCGCCAACGGCACGGGCCGCCTTGCAGCCGACAGCGCGGGCAATGTCAAGGTAGCTGCGGGTTTCGCCATAGGGAATGCGCACCAGCTCGCGCCACACCCCCTGGCGGAAGGCTGTGCCGGCCGGGTTCAGCGGCAGGTCGAAGCTGGTGCGGGTGCGGTCGAAATATTCGTGCAGTTGCGCCACGGCCTGGTGCAGCAGCGGCGTTGGTTCCTGCAGCGAACCCCAGCCCCAGTCGAGCGCCACGATGCTGCCCTCCTCTTCCGAGACGGTCAGGTCACCCAGCGGGGAATGGAGGGAAAGTTGCGGCATGAACCTCTCTGCGGGCGGGATGCCACACTGCCCGCCCGGCGGCGTCAAGCACTGAGTTGGCACGCCGCAACGGTCGGTTGGGCGGGCTGTTTCCCGGCGGTTTTGTCGCTACATGAAGGGGCCCGCAAGCCCGGAGAAGCCCGATGCCCGAGACCGACCCGCCGCCTTATTTCCAGGCGCATCTCTTCGTGTGCTGCAACCGCCGGCCTGACGGCCACCCGCGCGGCAGCTGCGCCGCCCAGGGCAGCGAGAAGCTGCGCGACTACATGAAGGTGCGCGCCAAGGAGATGGGGTTGAAGCGCGTGCGGGTGAACCAAGCCGGCTGCCTGGACCGCTGCGAGTTTGGCCCCACCATGGTGATCTACCCCGAAGGCGTCTGGTACCGGCCGCACACCCCGGCCGATGTGGATGAGATTCTGGCCGTGCATGTGCGGGATGGTGGCCGCGTGCAGCGGCTGATGCTGACCGAGCACGACGTGCCGCCGCCCAAGGCGTGAGCGCCGCCGACACCATTTTTGCGCTGGCCAGCGGGGCCGGGCGGGCTGCGGTGGCGCTGCTGCGGCTTTCCGGCCCAGGGGCGGGGGCGGCGCTGACGGCACTGGCCGGGCCGCTACCGCCGCCGCGCCAGGCCAGCCTGCGCCGCCTGCGCGATGCCGCCGGAGAAGCACTGGATCAGGCGCTGGTGCTGTGGTTTCCGGCACCCGGCAGCTACACCGGCGAGGCTTCCGCCGAGTTCCACCTGCATGGTGGGCCAGCGGTGGTGGCAGCCGTGAGCGAGGCCCTGGTGGCCGCCGGCGCCCGGCCAGCGGAACCCGGCGAGTTCACCCGTCGCGCCTTCCTCAACGGCAAGCTGGACCTGACCGAGGCCGAGGGCATAGCCGACCTGATCGAGGCCGAGACCGAGGCCCAGCGGCGCCAGGCGCTGCGCCAGGCCGGCGGGGCGCTTTCGGCCCAGGTGGCGGCATGGTCGGCCCGGCTGGCCCGGCTGCTGGCGCGGCAGGAAGCCTTCATTGAGTTCGAGGACGAGGACCTGCCCGCCGGGCTGAATGACGCCGTGGCCGCCGAAGCCGCCGCCCTGGCCACCGAGATGGCCGCGCAACTGGCCGCGGCGCCGCGCGGTGAGCGGCTGCGCGACGGGCTGATGGTGGCGATCATCGGCGCGCCGAATGCGGGCAAATCCTCGCTGCTGAATGCGCTGGTGGGGCGGGAGGCGGCGATTGTCTCGGCCCGCGCCGGCACCACGCGGGATGTGGTGGAGGTACGGCTGGTGCTGGCCGGCGTGCCGGTAACCCTGGCCGACACCGCCGGGCTGCGCGACGCCGCCGACGAGATTGAGGCCGAAGGCGTGAAGCGGGCGCGGCGCCGGGCGGAGGAAGCCGATGTGGTGCTGGCGGTGTTCGCCGCCGACCAACCGGCCGATGCCGAAACCCTGGCCGCCATGCCAACCGGTGCCCTGGTGGTGGCCAACAAGGCGGATCTGGCAGCGCCGGGCATAGCGGGGGCGTTGGCGGTTTCGGCACTGACCGGCGCCGGGCTGGCCGAGTTACGGGCCGCGCTGACCGCCCGGGCGGCAGCGCTGGCCGGGCTGACCGAACAGGCCACGCTGACCCGGCCGCGGCATCGGGCCGCCGTGGGCGAGGCGCGGGACTGGCTGCTGGGCCTGGCCAGTGCCCCCATGCCGGAGCTGCGCGCCGAGGCCCTGCGCGCCGCGCTGCGGGCACTGGGGCGGCTGACCGGGCAGGTGGGGGTGGAGGCGATTCTCGACCTGGTGTTTTCCGAATTCTGCATTGGGAAGTGAGCGATGGACCTGAACGCCGAGGAGCTTTGGGAGATGTATCGCCGCTGCGCCGCGCTGCGGGTGCGGATGCAGGCCGAGGCGCTGCGCGCCCTACCACCCGACCGCGTGCTGGCCGAATGCAAGGCGCTGGGCCTGGCGGTGGAGCGCGAGCTGTACCAGGCCGATGAGGGCGAGTTGGCCTTCGCCTATGACCTGGCGATCTACACCGCCCCACCCGGCCGCAGCCGCGCCATTGATAGGCTGGCCGGGCGACTGGCGGGGCGCAGTGGCGAGGAAGCGGCGCTGGTGCTGAATGCGCTGTCGCAGGCCTGGATGTCAGTGTTTCGGGTGCTGGGGCCGCACCATGAGGCCGGGCTGCTGCTGGAGGATGTGGTGCTGGGCGGCGAGGCCTGGGTGCTGGACGAGGCCCTGGCCGACCACGCCGCCCCCGGCACGGTGCTGGGGCTGCGGCTGGGCAGGGTGGCGGGCTTTGCCATCACCACCGGCGTCGTGGCGGTGCTGGATGACGCCCTGGCCGCCCAGGTGGAGCGGCTGGTGGATGGCGACATGGCCCTGGCCGAGGAGATGCTGGCCAGCCCGCGCTTTGTGCGTACCATCTGGCAACGCGGCCTGCCCTTTCGCGGCTGATTGCTGCTCGATATTGCCGCGCGACAGGCTATATCGCGCCGCATGATGGACATGACCTTCGACGTGGTGGTGGTGGGCGGCGGGCACGCCGGCACCGAGGCAGCGGCGGCAGCGGCGCGCTGCGGCGCCAAGACCCTGCTGCTGACCCACAAGCTGGAAACACTTGGGGAGATGTCCTGCAATCCCGCCATTGGTGGGGTGGGCAAGGGGCATCTGGTGCGCGAGATCGACGCGCTGGACGGGCTGATGGGCCGCGCTGCCGATGCCGCCGGCATTCACTTCAAGCTGCTGAACCGCAGCAAGGGGCCAGCGGTGCGCGGGCCGCGCGCCCAGGCCGACCGTGGGCTGTATCGACGGGCGGTGCAGGCGCTGCTGCGGGCGCAGCCGGGGCTTTTCCTTGTTGCCGACAGCGCCGAGGATCTTTTGCTTGATACCACAGGCCGCTGCATTGGGGTGGTGAGCGGCAATGGCCGGCGGATTGGCGCCGGGGCGGTGGTGATCACCACCGGCACCTTCCTGCGCGGCGTGATCCATTTGGGTGAGGACCGCACGCCGGCCGGGCGGGTGGGCGAGGCGCCCTCGGTGGGGTTGGCGCTGGCCTTGGCGCGGCTGGGCCTGCCCATGGCCCGGCTGAAGACCGGCACGCCGCCTCGGCTGGATGGCCGCACGATAGACTGGGCCGCCCTGGAGGCGCAGCCAGGCGATGATCCGCCGGAGCCCCTTTCCTGGCTCACCCAGCGCATCACCAACCCCCAGGTGGCCTGCGCCATCACCGAGACCAACGAGGCCACCCACGCGGTGATCCGCGCCAACCTGCATCGGAGCGCGGTGTATGGCGGGCGGATTGAGGGGGTTGGGCCGCGCTATTGCCCGAGCATTGAGGACAAGGTGGTGCGCTTTGCCGACAAGGGCCGGCACCAGATTTTCCTGGAGCCCGAGGGGCTGCCCGGCGGCGAGGATGGCGACACCATCTACCCCAACGGCATTTCCACCAGCTTGCCGGCTGAGGTGCAGGCGGCGCTGATTGCCACCATGCCGGGGCTTTCACGCGCCGTGATTCTGCGGCCGGGCTACGCCATTGAGTATGACCATGTGGACCCCCGCGCCCTGCGGCCCACGCTGGAACTGCGCGCCGCCCCCGGGCTGTTCCTGGCCGGGCAGATCAACGGCACCACGGGGTACGAAGAAGCCGGCGCCCAGGGGCTGATGGCCGGGCTGAACGCCGCCGCCCTGGCCGGTGGTGGCGCTGCCAACCGCGTGCTGAGCCGGGCCGAGGCCTATACCGGCGTGATGATCGATGACTTGGTGCTGCAGGGCGTGAGCGAGCCCTACCGCATGCTGACAGCCCGCAGCGAACACCGGCTGGCATTGCGAGCCGACAATGCCGGGCTGCGGCTGACCGAGCAGGGCATGGCCTGGGCCTGTGTTGGCCCGGAGCGGGCGGCGGCCCATGGCGCTTTCGCCAAGGCGGTGGCCGAGGCCCTGGCCTGGGCCCGAGAGGCCGGCGCCACTCCGGCGCAATTCGCCGCCGCCGGCATTGCCATCAACCAGGATGGCCGGCGCCGCAGCGTGCTGGAAGCCCTGGCCCTGCCCAGCGCCGCCGACCCTGCCCCGCTGGAAGCGCTGTTCCCGCGCCTGCGCGAGATGCCAATGGCGGTGCGGACCCAGGTGGAGGCGGAGGCGCTCTATGCCCCCTACCTGCAACGCCAGGCGGCGGAGATGCGGGCGCTGGAGCGTGAGGAGCGGCTCGCGATACCGCAGGAGCTGGATTTCAGCGCCATCCCTGGGCTTTCCACCGAAATGCGCCAACGCCTGGCCAAAGCCCAGCCCGCCACGCTGGGTAGCGCCGGGCGCATTGCCGGCATCACGCCCGCAGCCCTGGCCGCGCTGGCGGTGCATCTGCGGCGCCGGGAGGCGCGTTTCACGTGAAACAGCCCACAGCCGCCGACTTCGGTGTTTCACGTGAAACAGAGGACCGCCTGCGCGACTACGCCGCCCTGTTGCTGCGCTGGAATGCGCGGATCAACCTGGTGGCGGATTCCACACTTGACGAGGTGTGGGAACGCCATGTGCTGGATTCGCTGCAACTGCTGCCGCTGTTGCCAGACCTGCCCGGCAGCCTGACCGATATCGGCTCCGGCGCTGGCTTCCCCGGCCTGGTACTGGCCGCCGCCACGGGGCGGGAGACGCATCTGGTGGAGAGCGACCGGCGCAAAGGCGCCTTCCTGCTGGAAGCCGCCCGTACGCTGGGGCTGAAGGCTCTGCATATCCATAGCCAGCGAATCGAGATGGCGCGGCCACCACCGGCGGCGATTTTGACAGCGCGTGCCTTGGCACCCTTGGAGAAATTGCTCGGCTTTTCCACCCATTTGCTGGCACCGGATGGATTTGCCCTGTTCCCCAAGGGCAAAACGGCCGATGAGGAATTGACCGCCGCCGCCCGGCACTGGACAATGCACGTGGAGCGCTTTCCAAGCCGCACCCATTCCGCAGCCACCATCTTCCGCCTTAGCGAGATCCGCCCTGTCGGCGAAAACCCCTGACCGCGCCGCGCCGCGCATTATCGCCATCGCCAACCAGAAGGGCGGGGTTGGGAAAACCACATCCGCCATCAACCTGGCTGCGGCACTGGCCGCCACCCGCCGGGTGCTGCTGCTCGACCTCGACCCCCAGGGCAATGCCTCCACCGGGCTGGGCATTGCCCGCACGGCGCGCGGTTCGGGCAGCTATGCGCTGCTGACCGGTCAGCAACCCCTGGCCAAGGTGATGCAGGCCACTCCGGTGCCCAACCTGCTGCTGGTGGCCGCCGACCCCGATTTGGCCGGCGCCGAGGTGGAACTGGTGGGTGAGGCGCAACGCGAGCACCGGCTGCGCAACGCCCTGCGGGCGCCGGGCGCGCTGGAGGGCTTTGACATTGTGCTGCTGGATTGCCCGCCTTCGCTCGGCCTGCTGACGCTGAATGCGCTGGTGGCGGCCAATGGCGTGCTGGTGCCGCTGCAAACCGAATTCTTCGCGCTGGAAGGCGTCAGCCAGATCACCCAGACCATTGAGCGGGTGAAGCGTGCGCATAACCCCGGCCTGATCCTGGAAGGCATATTGCTGACCATGTTCGACCGTCGGAACAATCTCTCCGAACTCGTCGCCACGGATGTGCGCGGCTTCTTCAAGGACAAGGTGCTGGAAACCGTGATTCCGCGGAATATCCGCCTCTCCGAAGCGCCCAGCCATGGGTTGCCGGTGAACCTGTATGACGCGAAATCCCCCGGTGCGCTTTCCTACGCCAAGGCGGCGGAAGAACTGATGGCGCGGCAGGCATGACCCGCCCCCCCAATCGGCTCGGGCGCGGGCTTTCGGCGCTGATCGGTGACAGCCAGGCCTCTACCGCCAGCGGCGGCGATGTGGCCCGCAGCCTACCGGTGGAGATGCTGGAGCCAGGCCCCTTCCAGCCGCGTGGGCCGATTGAGCCTGGGCCGCTGCAGGAACTCGCCGCCTCCATTGCCGAGCATGGCGTGTTGCAGCCCATTCTGGTGCGACCCAAGCCGGACGCGCCGGGGCACTATGAAATCATCGGTGGTGAGCGGCGGTGGCGAGCGGCGCAACTGGCGCAACTGCATGAGGTGCCGGTCAATATCCGCCAGTTTGACGACCGCGAAGCCATGGCCGCTGCGCTGGTGGAGAATCTGCAACGCCAGGACCTGAACGCGCTGGAAGAAGCAGAAGGCTATAAGCGGCTGCTGGAGGAGTTCGGCCTGACCCAGGAGAATCTGGGCCAGGCGGTGGGCAAGTCGCGCAGCCACGTGGCCAATACGCTGCGCCTGCTTGCCCTGCCGGACCGTGTGCGCGAGTTGCTGCGCGATGGTGCGCTGACCGCCGGCCATGCCCGCGCGCTGCTGACCGTGCCCCATGCCGAGGCACTGGCGCTGCAGGTGGTGGATCGGGGGCTAAACGTGCGCCAGACCGAAGCCCTGGCGGCGCAGAAGCCACGTGACCCGGCGCTCGCCCCGCCGCCACCCGCGCCCGAGACGGTGGCGCTGGAGCGGGATTTGATGGAGCGGCTGGGGTTGAAGGTGGCCATCAAGCATGCCGGCAAGGGCGGCAGCTTGACCATCAGCTATCGCAACCTGGACCAGTTGGACGGCATTCTGCGGCTGTTGCAGCGGGACTGAGGCGCTCGCCTCACCCCTTGGCGCGGGCAGCCTGCCGGGCCAGTACCAGCACCGCCCAGCGTGCCACGGTGGTGCTGGGCAAGCCCGTGGTCTTGGTGCGGCGCTCGGCTTCCAGCAGCGAGGCACCCACACTGGCCAGGGTATTACTGTTCCACAGCCGCAGCGCCCGTTCCACCGCCGGCTTGTGGCGGAAGAAAATCGGTGGGCGCACCGCATCCAAGCCATCCTCGGCGGCCAGTTGCAGACGCTGCACATGGCGCAGGGCCCCGCGCACCACCTGCACAGCATTGGCACCCTCGGCAAAGGCGGCATCCAGCGCGGCATCGGCCTTGGCCACATCGCCGGCCATGGCGTGTAGCAGGGCCTCCTCCAGGTCGCTGGCGCTGCCCTCGGCCACGCAGGCCAGCGCATCCTCGGCGGTAATACGCGCGCCGGGGCCAGCATAAAGCGCCAGCTTTTCGAGCTCGCGCCGTAGCAGCATGCGGTCCTCGCCCAGGCGTTGCGCCAGCCAGTCCAGCGCAGCCGGCTCGGCGGTAGCGCCAAGCTCGGCCAGCACGCGGCCGATGGTGCCGGCCAGCTCGGCGCCGCGCTCACGGTAGCAGGCAATCACCTGGGCGGCCGGAGCTGCCTCCAGCACGCCGCGCAGCCCGGTCTTGTTCGGCTTCAGCTCACCGGCTTCCAGCACCACCAGCCCGGTGCCTCGGCCGGCCAAGGCGGCCGTGGCGGCCTTGGCAAAGCTGTCGCCAGCATCGCGCACCCGCACCAGCATGCGGCCGCCTACCATCGGCAGCATGGCGGCTTCGTCGGCCAAGCGGCCCACATCCTTGGCTGCTTCGCTGCCCAGCTCCACCAGGCGCATATCGTCGCCCTGAGTCACGGTCTGAACCAGGGCTTCGGCGCGTTCCCGCACCAGGCCGGAATCATCGCCAAACAGCAGCACAACCCGGCAGCCGCCGGGATCCTTCAGGAAGGCCGGGATGCGCTTGGCGTCCAGCTTGGCCATGGCGGCGAACCTAGCCGCCGCTGGCCGGGGCCGCTGCTTCCGGGGGCGGCTGGTACTGGCGCAGCCGAGCGGCCACGCTCAGGAACACCTGGTCCACAATTTCATCCAGCAGCCGGCGTTCCATGGTTTCACGTGAAACCTCGGCCGAGAAGAACTGGAAGTCCGGCACGTTGAAGGCATCAATGGTGCGGACGACACCACGACCAATCTCCGCCGCCGGGTCACCACGGGTCAGCAGCACCCAGGAGCTGGTGGCGGTGAAGCGAATGCGGGAAATAGCGCCGTCGCGCCGATAGCCCAGAATATCCACGGCATAGGCAATGGTGAGCTGCAGCGTGTACTTCGCCGGCACGATTTCGCTGCCGCCCGCGCTTTCAAAGCGCCGCTCCAGCCCGCGCCGCAACAGCACGCCGGTGCGTTCGCCCAGGTAGTCCACCCGCACGCCCGCCAGCTCCCGCCGTTGGTCGCGGGCCAGGCCGCCGGCCCCACTGCTGGGGCCGTACAGGGGCTGGAAGCCGCAGCCGGCCAGGGCCAGCAGCAGCCCGCCCGTGGCGCCGCCGCGCAGCAGGTTGCGGCGCGGAGCCGTGCCTGCCCCAGCCTCGATAATCTCGCGTCCTTCAGACGACGAAATTGACAATCCGGCCTTTGACATGAATGCGCTTCCGGATGGGGCGACCTTCAAGGGCGCGTTGAACATTCTCTTCCGCCTCGGCGGCGGCGAATACTGTAGCCTCATCCGCGTCCACCGCCACCTCGATGGTGGCGCGCAGCTTGCCGAGCACCTGCACCGCCAGCGTCAGACTCTCGGCCTTCAGCAGCGCCGGGTCGGCCTCCAGCCAGGGCAGCTCCGCCACCAGTTGGTCGCTACCCGGACGCAGCAGGCGCCAGAGTTCCTCAGCCAGATGCGGCATGGCCGGGCTGATCAGCCGGGCCAGAGCTTCCAGTGCTTCCTGCCGAGCGGCCGGGTCGGCGGCATCGGCCTCACCAATGGCGTTGCCCAGTTCATGAATGCGGGCAACCGCCACGTTGAAGGAGAAGCTCTCCCAGGCCTCGGTCACCGCCGCGATGGTGCGGTGCGTGGCCTGGCGCAACTTTTTGCTGGTGGCGGCATCTGCGCCGGTGCTCGGGTTGGCCGCCAGGCGGTAGATGCGCTGGATGAAGCGATGCGCGCCGGCCACGCCGCTCTCGGTCCACTCCATGTCCCGCTCGGGCGGGTTGTCGGAGAGGATGAACCAGCGGGCGGTATCGGCGCCGTATTTGTCGATGATGGCGCCGGGATCGACCGTGTTGCGCTTGGACTTCGACATCGCTTCCACCCGGCCGATGGTAACGGGGGTACCGCCTTCCTTCAGCGTGGCGCTGCGGGTGCCATCGGCGGCCAGCGCGAAGTCGATCTCCTCGGGGTAGAGCCAGCGGCCATCGGCGCTCTTGTAGCTCTCATGCGTCACCATGCCCTGGGTGAACAGGCCCTCGAAGGGCTCGCTGACCTGCACATGCCCGGCTTCGCGCATCGCCCTGGTGAAGAAGCGGCTGTAGAGCAGGTGCAAAATGGCGTGCTCGATACCGCCGATATACTGGTCCACCGGCAGCCAAGCATCCACCGCCGCCTTGGTGACCGGCACCGTGGCGCGCGGCGAGCAGAAGCGGGCGAAATACCAGCTGCTATCGACGAAGGTATCAAAGGTGTCGGTCTCACGCCGCGCCGGCTTGGCGCATTGCGGGCAGGCCACATGCTTCCAACTCGGGTGGTGGTCCAGCGGGTTGCCGGGGCGGGAGAAGTCCACGTCATCCGGCAGCTTCACGGGCAGTTGCTCGGCCGGCACCGGCACCACGCCGCAGGCTTCGCAGTGAATGAAGGGTATGGGGCAACCCCAATAGCGCTGACGGCTGACGCCCCAATCACGCAGGCGCCAATTCACCACGCCTGTGCCAACGCCCATGGCTTCCAGCTTCTCAATGGCGCCACGCTTGGCCGCCACGGTGCCCAGGCCATCCAGGAAGCCGGAGTTCACCGCCAGCCCCTCATCGGTGAAGGGCAGCTTCACTTGTTCACCGCTGGCCGGCGCCACCACCTGGTTGATGGCCAGTCCGTATTTGGTGGCGAATTCAAAATCGCGCTCGTCATGCGCCGGGCAGCCGAAGATGGCGCCGGTGCCGTATTCCATCAGCACGAAATTGGCGATCCAGACCGGGAAGCTGACGCCGGGCAGGAAGGGGTGCTGCACGCGGAAGCCGGTATCGAAGCCGCGCTTCTCGGCCTGCTCGATGGCAACCTCGGAGGTGCCCATGCTGCGGCATTCGGCGATGAAGGCAGCGGCTTCCGGGTTGGTCGCGGCGGCGGCGGTGGCCAGCGGGTGCTCGGCGGCCACGGCCAGGAAGCTCATGCCGAACAGCGTGTCGGGCCGGGTGGTGAAGACTTCCACCTCGCCGCCATGCGTCAGGCCAAAGCGCACGCGGGCGCCTTCGCTGCGGCCAATCCAGTTGGCCTGCATCAGCTTCACGCGCTCAGGCCAACGCTCCAGTGTACCCAACGCGTCCAGCAGTTCCGGCGCGAATTTGGTGATGCTGAAGAACCACTGGGAAAGCTGCTTCTTTTCCACCAGCGCACCGCTGCGCCAGCCGCGGCCGTCAATCACCTGTTCATTGGCCAGCACGGTGTTGTCCACCGGGTCCCAGTTCACCCAGCTTTCCTTGCGCTCCACCAGCCCGGCCTTGAAGAAGTCCAGGAACAGTGCCTGCTGCTGGCCGTAATACTCCACATCGCAGGTGGCGAATTCGCGCTCCCACTCGATGCTCAAGCCCATGCGCTTCAACTCGGCGCGCATGTTGGCAATGTTGTCATACGTCCACTTGCCCGGGTGGATGCCGCGTTCGCGCGCTGCGTTTTCGGCGGGCAGGCCGAAGGCGTCCCAGCCCATGGGGTGCATCACCTGCATGCCGCGGGCGCGCTTGTAGCGCGCCACCACGTCACCCAGCGTGTAGTTGCGCACATGCCCCATGTGGATCTTCCCCGATGGGTAGGGGAACATCTCCAACACGTAGTATTTTTTGCTGGCGTCGTCCGGCACATCCGGCACGGCAAAGCAGCGGCGCTGGTTCCAGGCTTGCTGCCAATGCGGCTCGGCCTGGCGGAAGTCGTAGCGGAGTTCGGTGCGGGGTGTGGGGCTGCTGTCGCTCATCACTGCGTTCGGCTTATAGGCGCCAAGGGAATAAGCCGGGCGGGGCGCCGAGGGAAGGCCGGGCGTTGAATCTTATCGCCGAACGCTTGGAATGTGGCAGCCACACCATGCAGCAGGCGGACTGCGCCCGGGCGGCTGGTGCCACCCGGGTCAGGCGGGCGCTGCTTTAGCGGCCGGCGGACTGGCTGCGCAGCTCACGCGCGCGGGCCAGCACCTTGTCTTCCAGGTCGGCGGCGGTGGAAACGGCCACCGGCGCATCCACCCAGTTGCTGCCCTGCTGCACCTGGCGGAACACCTGCACGCGCACACCGTCAGACCGCAACTGGCGGCCCATCAGCAGGGCCTGGGCGCGGAAGCGCTCATTCTGCGCCGAGGGCGGGGAATACCAGTCGGTGATCACGGTGCCGCCGAAGGGGTCGGCCGAGGCCAGCGGCATGAAGGAAAGGGTGTCGAGCGCCGCGCGCCAGAGATAGGCGTTGACGTTCACGCCGGTGCCGCTGCCACCACCAACGCCGGCGGCGGCTTCTTCGCGGCTTTTATCAATGCCGAACACCGTGATGCCGGCCGAGGAGCCCAGCGGGCGTTGCCGCACCGAACCATTGGCGCGCCAGTCGCCGTATTCGTCGTTTTCGACAATGCGGGTTTGCGCGCCGCCACAGGCTGCCAGCAGCGGCAGCGCGAGGCCGAGGGCCAGCAAGGAGGCCTGGAGAGGATGTTTCATGGGAGCGGACCCTGATGCGATTCAGCGCCCGAATCAAGTAACTTTGCGTGTCGTTAAGGCAATGCCCCGGTAAAGCCTGGGCAAAGAGAAAGGGCGGTGGATTGCTCCACCGCCCCCTCAACTTTTCCTGAACCCAGTTGGGATCAGAAGGCCAGGCGGGTACCAACCAGCAGGACGTCAGCGCGCAGCTTGTCCTGAGACGAACCGGTGCCGGCGGCAATGTTGTTGCCGGCTTCATGCACCGCGTGACGGACGTATTCCGCCACGATGTCCATGCCCGGGGCCAGACGGTAGTTGGCACCAGCCGCGAAGGCCCAACGACGCTGAGAGTTCATGCTGCCGTTGTTGTTGCGGAGGTACTGACCGGTCTGGCTGGAGGCGGAGCAGTTGCCGCTGCTGTTAACAATGGCTTCACAGAAGGTGTAGCCGTTGCTGCCAGCGTAGGTGCCCCAGAAGCTGTTCGCACCGACAGTGATCGGGCCAACGGTGTAGGAGGCGCCGAGGTTGTACTGGAACATGCTCTGGTCGCCACGAGCCTGCGAACCCCAGAAGAAGTTGCTCTGGCCCCACTGGTAGGCGGCACCCAGGGTGAAGCCGTAAGCGGAGAGCTGCAGGCCAGCCTGCCAGACGTTACCCGGACGCAGGGTCTTCACCGTGCTGGAGCCGGTCGCCGTCATGTCGCGCTGCGCCTGCCAGCCGATGTGGCCGAAGGACGCCGCGATGCCAACGCCCATCAGCTGGGTGCGGTAACGAGCGATCGCCTGGATTTCATGGCGGCGCTGCGGCATGTCGCTGTAGGGCTGGATGCTGTTGGCGGTCGCACCCGAGTAGGCATAGGTGCGGTCGCAGTTGTAGGTGGCGAAGGAGGCCGAGCAGCCGTTGCCGGCGCCGGTGGCGCTGTTCACCGCGTAGCTGACGCCGAAGTCGAAGCCGAACATCTGCGGGGACAGGTACATGATCTTGGTGTTGTCACCAAGGTCGCCCGGGCTGGTGGTGGTCTTGTTGGGGCGAACCACCGAGTTCTGCCAGGCGCCGTACACGCCGCCCGTACCGAAGTTGGTCACGAAGCCGGCGTTCATCAGGCCGCCGAACGGACCGTCTTCGTCACCGAAGCGGATCTGGCCCAGGCCCGGCAGGGTCGCGTAGGCGTAGGCTTCGTCGATCAGCGCGCCGGTCTTCAGCGTGAAGGAGCGGCGAGCGGAGCCGGTCGAGGTGCCTTCGTTGCCGTTGAACGACAGCTCGAGGACCGCACCGTAACGCAGGCCGTTGGCGGCCTTGCCGTCCACGTAAACGTGGATTTCGCTGTCGGTGTGGAAATCGTTCTTGCCGGTCTTCGTCGAGCCCGTCGCCGTCACCGGGGTCTGGGTCGAGGTCGGGGTGGTGGCAGTGCCCAGCAGGCCGTTGGTCACGTTGCTAACCGGGTTAGCAATGTTCAGGCCATTGGCGTTGGACTGACGGGTGTGGCTGTACCAGCCGGCGAAGTAACCGCCGACGCGCACGGTCACGTCACCCGGCGTCAGGGCCGGACCACCGACACGGCCGTAGTTGGCGCCGTCCGGGGTGGCGGGGTTGACAACGGCAGGAGCGGAACCGCCCTGAGCCATCGCACCAGTCGGGGCGAGCAGCGCGGCGCCGATAACCGCCGTCGTGCCCAGCAAAATCTTGCGCATGTAAATCCTCCTCACGCGCCGGGCAGGCCCGGCTGTTCCCTCGACCCGTGCCCCCCTGCCGAACAGAGAAGCCGCCACCGGCACATGCCACTGACACTCGAGCCCGGACGGACTATGAAGCGGTGCAACGAATTGGGGCAACCGCCGACAGCACTCCACCGCGACTTCCCTGAGACACTGTGGCGGAGCGGCCACAGCTTGGTAGCGGGGCCGTTACGGCCGGGCCACAGGTGGCGGTGCCAGGGCGCCAATGGCGGCCAGGCCGGCCAGGTGCCGGCGTGGCAAACGGCCAGCGGTGCAATAGTTTAGCCCACCCAGCGCCACCACCGCCACCCCCCATGGCGCCCGCGCCGCCAAAGCCGCCCAGCGCAGCGGGCCCAGCGCCGGCGCCCCCGGATGGCTGGCGGTGCTGAAGGCCGGGGAGAGCAAAACCACATCGGCGCGCAGCCGCCGGGCGCGGGCCAGCCCGGCCCGGCCATGCGCCGCCACCGCCAGCAGGGCAGCCGGGCGGCGGGCCAGCAAAAACGGCAGCACATGCCGGTTGGGCCGGCGCTCGGCCAAATGCAGCCCGGCGCCGTGGGCCAGGGCCAGCCGGCCGTCTCCCGCCACCACCAGGCGCAACCGCCGGGCGCGGGCAACAGCCGCCAGCGCACGCAGCATGGGGGCGGCCAGGTCTCGGGCCAGCACCGCGCTGCCGGGCGGCAGGCGCCGGGCGGCGGGCAAGGGGTTGGGCAGGCGGGTGGCGTCGGTCACCAACCACAATCCCGGGGCGGGGCCCTTGAGCCGGGCGGCCTGCGCTTCTAGCCTCTGCATATGTCAGACATCGCCGCTCAGCTTGCCGTGGTCCAGCACAGGATTGCCGAGGCCACCGCCCGCGCCAACCGCCCCGCCGGCAGCGTGGCGCTGGTTGCCGTCTCCAAAACCCACCCCGCCGAGGCGGTGCAGCAGGCGCTGGCCGCCGGCCAGCTGCTGTTTGGGGAAAACCGGGTGCAGGAGGCCGAGGGCAAGTTCCCGGGGTTGCGCCCGGCGCATCCGGCCATGCGGCTGCACATTATTGGTGCGCTGCAAACCAACAAGGCGCGCGACGCGGTGGCCGTGGCGGATGTGATCGAGAGCCTGGACCGGCCCCGGCTGGCGGTGGCGCTGGCCGAAGCCATGGCCAAAACCGGCCGCCGGCCCGACCTGCTGGTGCAGGTGAATACCGGCGACGAAGCCCAGAAGGCCGGGGTGCCCCGGGCCGAGGCCGACGTTTTTATTCGTGCCTGCGTTGAGGAGCACGGCCTGCCGGTGAAGGGGCTGATGTGCATCCCCCCGGTGGAGGGCGACCCGCGCCCACATTTTTACTTGTTGGCGGAATTGGCGGCGAAGCACGGGCTGGGGGTGCTTAGCATGGGGATGAGCGGCGATTTCGAGGCCGCGATTGCCTGTGGTGCCACCCATGTGCGGGTGGGCAGTGCCATTTTCGGCGCCCGGCCCTACCCGGTAACCTGAATAGCAGTCAGCCCGGCCGCCAGCAGCGCCAGCACCTCCTTCAACGGCAGGGCGACACAGCCTTCCGTGGGGGCAAGGTCTGGCTTGGCAACATGCAGGAAAATGGCGCTGCCGCGGTTGCGCGCCACCGGGGCGTCGTTCCAGCCCAGCACACCGATCACATCATATAGCGGGTCGGCACGCCATAATTCCTCATGCCGGGCGGTGTGCGGCAGGCGGATGGCGCGGTTGTAGTCGCGGTGGGTGGGGTCGTCGCACCAGCCATCCTCGGGCGCCAATGGCTCTCGCGGCACGGCGCAGGTGGGGGAAGTGGCCAGGCGGTCGGCGCGGAACAGCACCCGGCGCAGCGGCATCAGGGCCGCGGGGGTGGCGCCATCGCCTTCCTGCTTCTGGTCGGCGGGGCGGATGCCGCCCTTGCCCAGGGCGCAGCGGAACACCTGGCCCTGGAAGCGCAGCAGGCCGTCCGGGGTAACCCGGGCGGTGCTAGGCATCGCTAGCCAGGTGGGAAAGGGCTTCGCGATAGGTGGCGTCGAACAGCGCGTCCAGCCCGGGGTTCACACCCTTGACGCCAGCGGCAACCCGGCCGGACCAGCCGATATATTCGGTGCGGCGGGCATGGTCCCAGTTGCGCGGCGGGCTGTGCATGATGGCGCGCAGGTTGCTGATCTTGTCGGCCAGCTTCAATTGCTTGGCGGCGTCCGACTTTTTCGGCCCCTGGCTGACCTGGAGCGCCTTGCGGGTTTCCTTGGGCAGGGTCTTGTCGTCGGTGGCCTCGGCCACCACCCCGGCAACCTCGGCGCCGAAGGCCAGAGTCAGATCCTCATGGGTTACCTCGGTATCCTCCACCGTGTCATGCAGCAGGGCGGCGAGGATGGCGGCTTGCGGCGCGCCATGGGCGGCCAGGATCTCGGCCACCTCCAGCACGTGGTTCACATAGGGCTCGGCCGCCGCGCCCTTGCGGGTCTGGCCGGCATGGGCCCGCGCGGCGAAAACCGCCGCGCGCATCAGTTCAGCGATATCAGAGGGCATATGGTCCTTGTGGGGTCAGCAGGTCTTGCCTGGAATGCAGCGTTGCTGCGGTTGCTGGTAGTAGCCCGGCGGGGGCTGTTGGTAGCCGTAGTTCTGCGGCGGCGGCTGTTGCGGGGTGGTGGCATGGCCAGCCACGGCGCCTACGCCGGCCCCCACAACGCCACCAATCAGCGCGCCACGGCCGCCACCGGCAATGGCGCCCAGCGCCGCGCCGCCGGCGCCACCAATGGCGGCACCGCCCAGGGTGCGCTGGGTCGGGTCATTCGGGTTGGTGCAGCCGGCAGCCAGCAGGGCCACGCCCAGCAACAGGGCAGCGGTGGTTTTTTGCATGGGGGCGTTCTCCTTGGCGTCAGGGCCTTTGCAGGCCCTTGAACTGAACAGCTTGGGGCGGGTTGCTTCCGTGGGAAGCTTCCAAGCCAAGGGCTGAGGCTAACACGGTGCGGCCCAGCGCCGGTAGCCATGCTTAGACACGCTATTGAGAGGCGGATGGACGGGCGTTCATCACGCCCGTCCCGGCATCAGGTGTTCATGGCGTCAAAGAAGTCCTGATTGGTCTTGCTGTACTTCAGCTTGTCCAACAGGAATTCCATCGCGTCCTGGGTGCCCATGGGGTTCAGGATGCGGCGCAGCACCCACATTTTGGAGAGGGTGGCGCGGTCAACCAGCAGTTCTTCCTTGCGGGTGCCGCTCTTGGTGATGTCGATGCTCGGGAAGATGCGCTTGTCGGAGAGCTTGCGGTCCAGCTGGAGTTCGCTGTTACCGGTGCCCTTGAACTCCTCAAAGATCACTTCGTCCATGCGGCTGCCGGTGTCGATCAGCGCGGTGGCGATGATGGTCAGTGAGCCACCTTCCTCGATATTGCGGGCCGCGCCGAAGAAGCGCTTGGGGCGCTGCAGGGCGTTGGCGTCCACACCACCGGTCAGCACCTTGCCCGAGGAGGGCACCACGCTGTTATAGGCGCGGCCGAGGCGGGTGATGCTGTCGAGCAGGATCACCACGTCGCGCTTGTGCTCCACCAGACGCTTGGCCTTTTCCAGCACCATTTCCGTCACCTGCACGTGGCGGGTGGCCGGTTCGTCGAAGGTGGAGGCAACCACCTCGCCGCGCACGGTGCGGGCCATGTCGGTCACTTCCTCCGGGCGCTCGTCGATGAGCAGCACCATGAGGAAGACATCGGGGTGGTTGGCGGTGATGGACTTGGCGATGTTCTGCAGCATCACCGTTTTACCGGTGCGCGGCGGCGCCACGATCAAGGCGCGCTGGCCCATGCCGATGGGGGCGACGAGGTCGATGATGCGGTGGGTGTAGTCCTTCTGCGGACCCTTCGCGACGGCTTCGGCCTCGGCATTCTCCATCTTCAGCCGGCGGCTGGGGTAGAGCGGGGTGAGGTTGTCGAAGTTGATGCGGTGGCGCAGGTTTTCCGGCGGCTCGAAATTCACCGCGTTGATCTTCAGCGCGGCGAAATAGCGCTCGCCATCCTTGGGCGCGCGGATCTGGCCTTCAACCGTGTCGCCAATGCGCAGGCCGTAGCGGCGCACCTGGGCAGGACTGACATAAATGTCGTCGGGGCCGGGCAGGAAGTTGGCCTGCGGGCTGCGCAGGAAGCCGAAGCCATCCGGCAGGATCTCCAGCGTGCCTTCGCCATAGATGGCCTGATCGTTCTCGGCCAGCTGCTTGAGGATCGCGAACATCATGTCCTGCTTGCGCAGGGAAGAGGCGTTCTCGATCTGCAATTCCTCAGCGAAAGCAAGCAGTTCGCTGGGGGTTTTGGCTTTTAGTTCAGAAAGATGCATGCGCAACGGTATCCGTGTGCGGGGAATCGGAACCCTTCCCGAAGTGCGGCAGCGGGCGGTTTGCGGGGTGAACCGCACCCGGCCCCGGCCTTGCGTCCCGGCCACCGGAAGAAACCGGCGTGGCCAGACGATGTCCCGAGGAGGAGGAGGGAGATTGGCGGCGCGGCGCGACATGCGCACCCACCACCGAAGGAAAGCGACGGAACCCTAGGGGGCGAACCGAAGCGCGTCAACAGCCCAGATGGGGCCGGGGCGGGATGAATCAAGCCCTTTTGCTAGAAAGGCTTAACGATCACCATCACCACAATCAGCACCAGCAGCAGGGTCGGCACCTCGTTCACCATGCGCCAATAGCGCTCGGTATGGCGGCGCTGGTCGGCGGCAAAATCCTTCCGTGCCGCAGCCAGGTGGATGTGAAACAAGGTCATGCCAAGCAAGCCGAACAGCTTGCCGTGCCACCAGCCCCTACCCCAATCCACCACTCCAGGTGTCAACACCAACAACAGGCCCAGGCACCAGGCGGTGATCATGGCCGGGTTCATGATGGCACGCAGCAGCAGGCGTTCCATCTTCATGAACAGGGCGGACTGCTCGGAGCCCGGCGCCACCTGGGTATGATACACATAGAGACGCGGCAGATAGAAAATCCCGGCCATCCAGGCGAAGTCCGCAATCAGGTGCAGCGCCTTCAGCCACAGATACCAGGGGGTGAGGAAGGCCAGCGTCATCAGGTGGCCTGGCCTTCGCATTGTTCTGGCGGGCGGGTGAAGCTGACCCAATTGCCCTTGTGGCGAATGCAGCCATTCTCCCATTCGCCCTGCACCACCTCGCCGCCCAGGCGCAGCTCGCCCTGGCCATGCGGGTGGCCCAGCCACCAACCGCCGTCGTAGATGATGCCCGCCCGAGGCAGTTCCAGCCGGCCGCGCACCAGGCGGTCGTCGCGGTATTCGCCCACTTCGCGGCTGCTGAGCTGACCGTCCTCGGTTACGTCCAGCTGGCCCTGGCCATTGGCTTTGCCGCCCTGTAGCGGACCTTGGTAAACCATTTGCCGGCGGCGGCCATTCACCTGCCAATCCACGATGGAACGCCCGGTGCCCTCGGCCGGGCCGTTGGGGCAAGGGCCGGACCAGCTGGCGGCGATGCCGGTTGAGCCGAACTCGATGCCGCCGGCCCAGACCCAGCAGCCGCCCCGACCATCCGCTACCCAGCCGGCGCGGCCGCCCGCCACCATGCGCTGCGCCTGGGGCGGTTCCCCTACCGGTTGCGCCAGGGCAGCAGTGGCCAGCAGGGGCAGGACGAGCAACCAGAAGCGGCGCATGGTCATCTCCGTTGAGCGGGCGGTCAGCCCAGGCTGAGAAGCTGGGGCAATTCGGCCATATCGGCAAAGGGCACCGCGCCAATGCCGCGAAAAATGCTGGCATCGGTGTGGCGGGCGAAGCCCAGCACCCGGCAACCGGCGGCAAGCCCGGCCTGGGCACCCAGAGCGCTGTCCTCCACCACCACGCAGTCTGCCGGGTTGGCACCGCAGGCGCGGGCGGCGGCCAGGTACATGTCAGGCGCCGGTTTGGGGCGCGGTACATCCTGGTAGCTGAACATACGGCCCTCGAAGCTTTTGGCCACGCCCAGCCGGCGGAGCTTGGCGCCCAGTTCCTCCCGCGCCGAGTTGGAGGCAACGGCCACCGGCAGCCCGGCAGACTCAATGGCCCGCAGCGCGGCCAGGGCGCCGGGCACGGGCTGCAATTCGGCCAGCATGGAACCGGAAATGCGGTGGCTCAGCTGCACCAGCCAGTCTGTAGGCAGGCGGCCAACCCGGGCTTCGATGACCGGCACCATGGCGGTGGCGGCCATGCCGAGGAAGGTTTCCTGGCATTCATCCGCCGTCATACGCCAGCCACGCTCGGCCAGGTCCTGCGCCACAATGGCGTTGACCAGGCCTTCGCTGTCGGCCAGCACGCCGTCGCAATCAAACAGCACGGCGGCCGGGCGCATCAGGCGGCGGCCTTGGCGTGCGGGCAGCCGCTGTGCTGGCGCGGGCATTGCCGGGCGCCGGCATGGCTGCACAGGCGCCGGCCACCACCCAAGGCGCGGCGGGCCAGCCCGGCCAGGGCGGCGATGAAGCCAGGGTCACTATTCTGCGCTGGCACGCGGAAATAGCCCGGGATGCCAGCCTTTTCCGCCACTTCGCGGTATTCCATGTCCAATTCCACCAGGGTTTCGGAATGGTCGGAGACGAAGGCGATGGGGCAGACCAGCACCGCCACCTTGTCATGCGCTGCCTGCTCGATGGCGTCCTCGGTGCTGGGGCCGATCCATTTTTGTGGTGTGGCACGGCTTTGGTAGCAAACGATGTGGTCCAGGCTGGGCAGGTCCAGCGCGGCCACCACGGCGGCCACGCTGCGCTCCACCTGCCATTGGTAGGGGTCGCCCTGCTTGATGATGGTCTCGGGCAGGCCATGCGCCGAGAACAGAATGCGTAGCGGCGTGCCGGGCGGCAGGCTGGCCAGTGCCTGTTCATAGCTGGCACGCACCAGCGCGGCGGTGGCACTGGCGAAGCCACTGTCGGAATGCCAGCAGCACAGCGTGGTGGTGGGCAGGTTCAACCCGGCCTTGGCGCAGGCGGCGGCCCAATCCGTCATGCTGCTGCCGGTGGTGGTGGTGGAGAACTGCGGATAGAGCGGCAGCAGCAGCACTTCCTCGGCGCCCCAGGCCTGTACCTGGGCCACCGCCTCGGCGGCGAAGGGGTGCCAATAGCGCATGGCGATGAAGCAGCGATGCTCCACCCCCTCGGCGCCGGCGTTCAGCTCAGCCTCGAGCGCCTGGGCCTGCGCCTGGGTCAGCGGCAGCAGCGGCGAGCCACCACCCATCAGCGCGTAGTTGGCCTGCGCCGCCTTGGTGCGGCGGCCGGCGATGAAACGGCTGAGCGGGCCACGGATGAAGCCGGGCACGCGCAGGATGGCCGGGTCGCCGAACAGATTTTCCAGGAAGGGGCGGACCGCCGCCTGATTGTCAGGTCCACCCAGGTTGAACAACACCACAGCCACTCGGCGCATGCGCGTCTCCTGCATTGCCGGGGGGCTGTAACGCAGCCCGCTGCCGGATGCACCACCCAGATATGGCCGGTGGTGTCCCGCGCCTAGGGTGCATCGCTTTTTCAGGCTTCGGGCTTAGGCTGCACCAAGCCTAGCCCTTGGGGGGGAATGCCATGTCGCGCCTGTTGCTGCCGTTTTCCAGCCGATACATCTGCCTGACCGGTGCCTTCCTGGCGGTGCTGGGGTTTGGCTGGGGCCTGGCTTGGCACCCCGAGCATGCCGGTGTGCTAGTGGTGGGGCTGACCCTGGCTGTGGCACTGACGTTGCTGGGCCTGCATGACCTGTTCAACACCCGCCACGCCATTCTGCGCAGCTACCCCATCGCCGCGCATCTGCGCTTTCTGCTGGAGGATATACGGCCGGAGATCCGGCAGTATTTCTTCGAGGATGAGAAGCACGGCACGCCCTTCAGCCGCGACCAACGCGCCGTGGTTTACCAGCGCGCCAAGATGGTGCTCGACAAGCGCCCCTTCGGGACCCAGTACGATGTGTATGAGCCAGGCTTTGAATGGCTGGCGCATTCCATTGCCGCCCGGCCGCTGGCCAAGCAGCAGCCTCGCATCACCATTGGTGGGCCGGATTGCACCCAGCCCTACAGCGCCAGCCTGCTGAACATCTCAGCCATGAGCTTTGGCGCGCTTTCCCCCAATGCCATCAAGGCACTGAACACCGGGGCACGGCTGGGTGGCTTTGCTCATGATACCGGCGAGGGCGGCTATTCGCCGTACCATCAGCTGCCGGGGGGAGATATCATCTGGGAGATTGGCAGCGGCTATTTTGGCGCCCGCAACCCGGATGGCAGCTTTTCCGCTGAACGGTTTGCAGCAACGGCGGCAAACCCACAAATAAAAATGGTGGAGCTGAAGCTGAGCCAGGGCGCCAAGCCCGGACATGGCGGCGTGCTGCCGGCGGCCAAGGTGAGCCGCGAGATCAGCCTGACGCGCGGTGTGCCGATGGGGCAGGATTGCGTCAGCCCCTCGGGCCATACCGCCTTCAGCACGCCAGTGGAGATGATGCGCTTTATTGGCAAGATGCGGCAGCTTTCCGGTGGCAAGCCGGCAGGGTTCAAGCTGTGCATCGGCCAGCCGCATGAATTCCTCGCGCTGTGCAAGGCCATGCTGGAAACCGGCATCACCCCTGATTTCATTGTGGTGGATGGCA
>CANFIE010000013.1 GCA_947446625.1 Acetobacteraceae bacterium
AGCGCGGCATCTTCACCCTGCGCTCGAACCCAACAGGAGGATCAGATGCGCACTACCTTCAAGTCCACCGCCTTCCTCGCCACAGCCCTGACGCTGGGCCTCATGGCCCCCAGCTTCGCCGCCGAACCCAATGCCCGCGCCGCCGTCCCGGCGCCGGCGGCGGCCATGGCTCCTACCGTCCCCGTGGCGCATGTGGCCCCGGCCACCCAGGCGGCCCCGGCTGTGGCCCCCACTGCGGCCCCCGCCCAGGCCAGCGGCACCCGGCGCAGCGCCACCGGCACGCAGCGGGCGCGGCATGTGACGCAGCATGCCACCCAGGCCCGCCCGGCCACCACGGCGGTCACGCCCACCGCCCCGGCCCCGGTGCGGACCAACTAGGGCCAACCACATCCGGCCAGGCCCCTCGCCGCAAGGCGGGGGGCTTTTTTCGTGCCCGGCTGTCACATTGCGGGCCAAATTCGGCTATCCCGCGCACCATGGATTGACGCGGCGCAAGGCCTCATGGGCAATTCTGCGGCAGTCACGCGCCAAACACGCCCCCGAGGGAGATACGCCAGATGACGGACGACACGCTGATCGCCGTTAAGCCCGAAATTGCCGCCAAGGCGCATGTCAACGCCGCGCAGCGTGAGGCGATGGTCGCCTCGGCCGCCCGCGACCCCGACGGCTTCTGGCGCGAACAGGCCAAGCGCATCGCCTGGATGCAAGCACCGACCAAGATCAAGAACACCAGCTTCACCGGTGATGTGTCGATCAAGTGGTTCGAGGATGGCGTGCTCAACGCCTCGGTCTCCTGCCTTGACCGGCATATCGCCGCCGGGCGCGGCGACACGGTGGCGATCATCTGGGAAGGCGACGACCCGAACAGCGACGCCCGCTACACCTACCGCCAGTTGCACGAGGAAACCTGCAAGCTGGCCAACGCCATGAAGACGCTGGGCGTGAAGAAGGGCGACCGCGTCTGCATCTACCTGCCGATGATCGTGGAAGCAGCGGTGGCCATGCTGGCCTGCGCTCGCATCGGCGCCATCCACAGCATCGTCTTCGGCGGTTTCTCGCCCGACAGCCTGGCCAGCCGCATCCAGGACAGCGACTGCGTCATGCTGCTCACCGCCGATGAAGGCCGGCGCGGTGGCCGCAAGGTGCCGCTGAAGGTGAATGCCGATGAGGCGCTGAAAAGCTGCCCCAGCATCAAGCACGTGATTGTGGCGAAGAACACCGGCGGCGCGGTGGCGATGCAGGCCGGGCGCGACCATGCCTGGGCCGATGTGGTGACGCCGGCCAGCGCCGACTGCCCGCCCGAGCCGATGAATGCGGAAGACCCGCTGTTCATCCTCTATACCAGCGGTTCCACCGGCAAGCCAAAGGGCGTGCTGCACACCACCGGCGGCTACATGGTCTGGGCCAGTTTCACGCATGAACTGGTGTTCGACTACAAGCCGGGTGAGATCTACTGGTGCACGGCGGATGTCGGCTGGGTCACGGGCCACAGCTACATCGTGTATGGGCCGCTCGCCAACGGTGCCACCAGCCTGATGTTCGAGGGCGTGCCGAACTACCCGGACAACAGCCGCTTTTGGCAAGTGGTGGACAAGCACAAGGTCAACATCTTCTACACCGCCCCCACCGCCATCCGCGCCCTGATGCGCGACGGCGAGGCCCCGGTGAAGAAGTGGAGCCGCAAGTCGCTGCGCATTCTCGGCAGCGTGGGTGAGCCGATCAACCCCGAAGCCTGGCTCTGGTACTATCGCGTGGTGGGCGACGAACGCTGCCCGATTGTGGATACCTGGTGGCAGACCGAAACCGGCGGCATCCTGATTTCCCCGCTGCCCGGTGCGGTGGCGCAGAAGCCGGGTTCGGCCACGCTGCCGCTGCCCGGCGTGTTGCCGGCGCTGGTGGACAATGAAGGCAACCGCCTGGAAGGCGCCACCGAGGGCAACCTGATCCTTACCGACAGCTGGCCGGGCATGATGCGCACGGTCTATGGCGACCATGAACGCTTCATCCAGACGTATTTTTCGACGTTCCCCGGCACCTATTTCACCGGAGACGGCGCCCGCCGCGACGCCGATGGCTATTTCTGGATCACCGGCCGCGTTGATGACGACATCAACGTCTCGGGCCACCGCATGGGTACGGCGGAAGTCGAAAGCGCACTGGTTGCCCACCCGCATGTGGCCGAAGCCGCCGTGGTTGGCATGCCGCATGAGCTGAAGGGCCAGGGCATCTATTGCTACGTCACGCTCAACGCCGGGGTGGAACCGACCGACGCGTTGAAGAAGGAGCTGGTGGCCTGGGTCCGCAAGGAAATCGGCCCCATCGCCAGCCCCGATGCCATCCAATGGGCGCCTGGCCTGCCGAAGACCCGTTCGGGCAAGATCATGCGCCGCATCCTGCGCAAGATTGCCGCGAATGAGGTGGACGGCCTGGGCGATACCAGCACCCTGGCCGACCCAGGCGTGGTGACGGAGTTGGTCAGCAACCGGGTTGTCTAAGCCCGCGGTTGCGGTCATCGGCGCAGGCCCGGCGGGCCTGATGGCGGCGGAGGTGCTGGCGCAGGCCGGCGCCTCCGTTGCGGTTTATGACCACCTGCCAAGCCCTGCCCGCAAGCTGCTGATGGCCGGGCGTGGCGGCCTCAACCTCACCCATGCCGAGCCGCTGGAAACCCTGCTGACCCGCTACGGCAGCGCCCGTGCGCGGCTGGAGCCGGCCATCCGCGCCTTTCCGCCGGAAGCCCTGCGCCACTGGGCCGATGGGCTGGGCGCCGAGACCTTCGTGGGCTCCTCCGGCCGGGTGTTTCCCCGGGCGCTGAAGGCCAGCCCCTTGCTGCGCGCCTGGCTGGCGCGGCTGGCCGGGCTTGGCATCTCGCTCCATGTGCGCCAGCGCTGGTTGGGCTTCACTCCGCAGGGCGGGTTGCGCTTCACCAGCACCGAAGCCCACCCAGCCGCCACGGTGCTGGCGCTGGGCGGTGCTTCATGGCCACGCCTGGGCAGCGACGGTGCCTGGCCCGCGCTGCTGCCGGGCTGTGCCGTGGCACCGCTGCGCCCAGCCAATATGGGTTTTGCCGTCGGTTGGTCCGCGCCCATGGCGGCGCATGCCGGCCAGCCGCTGAAGCGCATCGCCGCCCACTTCGCCGGCACCACCCTGCGCGGCGAGGCGATGCTGACCGCCAGCGGCATTGAAGGCGGCGTGATCTACCAACTCAGCGCCGCACTGCGCGAGGCGATTGCCTGCCACGGCCCGCAAACCCTGTGGCTGGATCTGCGCCCAGACCTGGACCGAGACGCCCTGGCCCGTCGTCTGGGCAGCACCGCCACTTCCATCAGCGCCCGGCTGCGCAAGGCCGGGCTGGCCCCGGTGGCGGTGGCCCTGGTGCAGGAAGCCTTGCACGCCGGCGCCGCCCGCGACGACCTGGCCGGCTTGGTCAAGGCCGTGCCGGTGCTGCTGCAGGCGCCGCAATCGCTGGCGCGGGCCATATCCTCGGCGGGTGGGCTGGCATGGGCGGAGCTGGATCCGCAGCTCATGGTGCATCGCCACCCCGGGGTGTTTGCCTGCGGCGAGATGCTGGATTGGGAAGCGCCAACCGGCGGCTATCTGTTGCAGGCCTGCCTGAGCAGCGGGGTCGCCGCAGCTCAGGGCGTGCTGGCCTGGCTCAGACGCTGATGCCGCCATCCACATGCAGCACCTGCCCGGTGATGTAGCCGGCGGCGGGCGAGGCGAAGAAGGCGACGGCGGCAGCCACGTCATCCGGCGTACCCAGCCGCTTCAGCGGAATCCGGGCAATGCGTTCCTCAAATGCCGCCTGCGTCATCGCGGCATGCGCGCCGGGATCTTTCTTGGTGAAGCCCGGCGCCACCGCGTTCACCGTAATGCCCGGCGCCCATTCAATGCTCAGGATTTTCACCAGCGCCTCCAGCGCCGCCTTGGCGGCGGCAGAGGCTGGGAACAACGGCGTCTCCAGCCGGAACACATGCGCCACGAAGGAGGAAACGGCGACGAAGCGCGGTTCAACGCCCGTGGCCAGATGCGGCTGCGCGGCGCGGGCGAGGCGCAGATTGGCGAAGGCAATGCCATCCATGCTGGCGGCAAAGCCCTGGTCGGTCAGGCTGGCCACCGGCGTGCGGTCGGCAAAGCCGGCATTGGAGATAATGACATCCAGCCCACCCAGCGCCGCCACGCTTTGCGCCACCAGCTGCGCCGGGGTTTCCGGCAAGGCCAGGTCCCCCAGCAGCACGGTGGCGCTGGCGCCCTTGGCGCGGGCTTCGGCAGCCACGCGCTCGGCGCCCTCGGCATTTTTGCGGGTATGCACCACCAAGGCCACGCCGGGTGCGGCCAAGGCCCGTACACAGCCGGCGCCGATGCCACTGGCCGCGCCGGTCACCAAAATCCTGCGTTGTGTCATTGTTGGATCCTTCCCCGGTCGCTGCCCTGCCGCATGGTAGCACCCTGGGTCCGCGCATGAACCCCACCCCGCGCGCCTTGCGCATCACTGGCCCGCCCCGCATCCTGCCGCGCCATAACCACAAGGGAGCAAACGCGCATGCTGACGGTACTTGAGCCGGAAGGATTGTACCCGGACACCAAGCTGGAGCAGGACATTCTTGGCCCCGGCGTGCGCCTGGTGCAGGGCAACGCCAAGGCCAGCCTGGCCGAGTTGCCCGACAGCCTGCTGGCCGATGTGGAAGGCCTGATGACGCTGCGCATGGCGGTGCCGGCCGAGCAGATTGCCCGCTTCCCCAAGCTGAAGGTGGTGGTGCGCATGGGCGTGGGCTACGACCGGGTGGACCGGGCGGCCTGCGCGGCACGCGGCATCAAGGTGTGCAACGTGCCGGACTACGGCACCATGGAAGTGGCGGAATTCGCCGTGCTGCTGGCGCTCTCGCTGCGCCGTGGCCTGATTCTGTACCACGATACCCAGCGTGGCCCGAACCCGGCGCCCTGGGCGGTCAGGCAAAGCCTGCTGCATCGGCGCCAGCAGGTGCAAACCTTCGGCATCCTCGGCCTGGGCCGTATTGGCGTGGCCGCCGCGTTGCGCGCCAAGGCCTTCGGCTACCGGGTGGTGTTCTTCGACCCCGCCTTGCCCAAGGGCTGGGACCGCGCCGTGGGCATCGACCGCGCCGAGAGCCTGGACGAATTGCTGACGCAGTCCGATGTCCTCTCCATCCACGCGCCCCTCACCCGTGGCACGCGCGGCTTGATCGGCGAGCGCGAGCTGCGCCTGTTGCCGAAGAACGCGGTGGTGGTGAACACGGCACGCGGCCCCATCATTGATATCGACGCGCTGGAGCGCGTGCTGCGTGACGGCCATATCGCCGGGGCCGGGCTGGACGTGATTCCGGTGGAACCGCCGGTGGCGCCGATTCCGCGCCTGCTGCAAGCCTATCGCGACCGCGAGCCCTGGCTGGAAGGCCGCTTGGTCATCACCCCGCATATCGCCTTCCACACCCCCGAAGCCTGGGACGACATTCGCCTGAAGGGCGTGGAGACGATGCGCGATGTGCTGGTGCGCGGGCTGGAAACCAACGTCATCCCGCCCGGGTCGGAATAACGCCAGCCTGGCTCAGCACTCCTGGCTCAGCACTGCGGCATGCGGCTGCCCATCTTCTGGCAATGGGTGGGCGGGTAGGCGTCAACGGTGGGGATCACCCCACAGGCATTGAGGCTGAAGCCGAAGGCGAGCAGGACGAGCAGGCGCAGCATGACGATCTCCCATTGTGTCAGGCCGGCGGTATAGCAGCCGGCCGGTTGGCGGCCCCTGCTCCGCCGGATTAAGCCTGGGCAATACGCCCAGGTGCTTGACAGGCCCCGGCGCTGCGCCAAGGCTTCCCGCCAGAAAACAGGGGGGGATTGGCCATGGCCGGCGCCGACCAGACAAAGAAGCATTTCCGCCTGCGCAGCCAGCGCTGGTTTGATGACCCCGAAGACCCGGGCATGACCGCGCTCTATGTTGAGCGCATGCTGAATTTCGGCCTCACCCGGGGCGAATTGCAGGGTGGCCGGCCGATCATCGGCATTGCGCAAACCGGCAGCGACATCGCCCCCTGCAATCGCCACCACATTGATTTGGCCGAGCGTACCAAGGCCGGCATTCGTGATGCCGGCGGCATTCCGCTGGAATTCCCCATCCACCCCATCCAGGAAACCGGCAAGCGCCCCACGGCGGCGAATGACCGCAACCTGGCCTATCTCAGCCTGGTGGAAGTGCTGCACGGCTACCCGCTGGACGGCGTGGTGCTGACCACCGGCTGCGACAAGACCACCCCGGCCTGCCTGATGGGCGCCGCCACGGTGAATATCCCCGCCATCGTGCTCTCCGGCGGGCCGATGCTGGATGGCCATTTCCAGGGCCGGCTCACCGGCTCCGGCACCATTGTCTGGGAAGCACGCAAGCTGCTGGCCACCGGGCAGATCGACTATGACGGCTTCATGGAATTGGTGGCCAGCAGCGCCACCAGCGTGGGCCACTGCAACACCATGGGCACCGCGCTGTCCATGAACAGCATGGCCGAGGCGCTGGGCATGAGCCTGCCCGGCTGCGCCGCCATTCCCGGCCCCTACCGCGAGCGTGGCCAGATGGCCTACGCCACCGGCCGCCGCATTGTGGAAATGGTGCACGAGAATCTGCGGCCGTCCGACATCATGACGCGCGCGGCGTTTGAGAACACCATCCTGGCCGCCAGCGCGCTGGGCGCCAGCACCAATTGCCCGCCGCACCTGATTGCCATTGCCCGCCACATGGGCGTGCCGTTGGAGATTGAGGACTGGGACAGCATCGGCCACGACATCCCGCTGCTGGTGGACTGCCAGCCGGCCGGGCGCTTCCTGGGCGAAGCCTTCCACCGCGCCGGTGGCGTGCCCGCCGTGCTGCACGAACTGCTGCAGGCCGGCGTGCTGCGTGGCGGCGCGATGACTGTGAATGGCAAGACCATGGCGGAAAACGTGGCGCATATTCCGCATGTGGACCGCGAGGTGATTCGCCCATACGCCCAGCCAATGAAGCCGCATGCCGGCTTCGCCATCCTGCACGGCAACATCTTCGACAGCGCCGTGATGAAGGTGAGCGTCATCGACAAGGCCTTCCAGGAGCGTTTCCTGAGCAACCCGAAGGGCGTGTTCGAGGGCAAGGTGGTGGTGTTCGAGGGGCCGGAGGACTACCACGACCGCATCGACGACCCGAGCCTGGGCATTGATGACCGCACCGTGCTGGTGGTGCGCAATGCCGGCCCGGTGGGCTACCCCGGCAGCGCCGAGGTGGTGAACATGCAGCCGCCCACCAGCCTGCTGACCCAGGGTATCGACAGCCTGCCCACCATGGGCGATGGCCGCCAGTCCGGCACGTCCGCCAGCCCCTCCATCCTCAACGTCTCGCCGGAAGCGGCGGTGGGCGGCGGGCTGGCGCTGCTGAAATCGGGCGACCCCATCCGCATCGACCTCAACACCCGCCGGGTGGATGTGCTGATCTCCGAGGCTGAGATGGCCACCCGCCGCGCCGCCTGGCGCAAGCCGGAACTGCACCACAAAACCCCGTGGGAGGAGATTCAGCGCGGCATCGTCGGCCAACTCGGCACCGGCATGTGCCTGGAGCCGGCCACGCTCTACCTGAACATCCTGGAGACCCGCGGCGAGAGCCGGCACAACCACTGAGGGAGAAGCGCGCCGATGGCCGCCATTACGCTCACCGTCAACGGCGCGCGCCACCAGGTGGCGGCCGAGGCCGATACCCCGTTACTGTATGTGCTGCGCAACGACCTGGAACTGAATGGCCCGCGCTTCGGCTGCGGCCAGGGCCAATGCGGCGCCTGCACCGTGCTGGTGGATGGCGTGCCAACGCGCTCCTGCGTCACCGAACTCGGCACCCTGGCCGGGCGGCAGATCACCACGCTGGAAGGCCTGGCCAGCCAGGGCCGGCTGCACGCGCTGCAACGCGCCTTCATCGCCGAGCAGGCGGCGCAATGCGGCTACTGCACCAATGGCATGATCATGGCCGCCAAGGCCTTGCTGGAGACAACGCCCGAGCCGAGCGAGCCCGAGATTCGCGACGCCCTGGCGCATTACCTGTGCCGCTGCGGCACGCATAACCGCATCGTGGCCGCGGTGCAGCGCGCCGTGCGGGAGGGTTGAGCGATGAACGCAATCTCTCGCCGTGGCTTCGCCAGCGGCTTGCTGCTCAGCTTCGCGTTCTCGCCAGCCCTGGCGCAGCAAACCACCCCGATAGCGCCGCGCCGCCTGCCCGGCAGCCTGAACACCAACCGCCGACTGGACGCCTGGCTGCATATCGGCAGCGATGGCAAGGTAACCGTCTGCACCGGCAAGGTTGAAATCGGCCAGGGTGCGGTCACCGCCCTGATGCAGATTGCCGCCGAGGAGTTGGACATCCTGCCCGGCCGCATCACCATGGTGAGCGGTGACACCGCGCTGACGCCCGACGAAGGCGTGACCGCTGGCAGCCAGTCCATGGAAAATGGCGGCTCCGCGCTGCGCTACGCGGCGGCCGAGGCGCGGGCGATTCTGCTGGAAAAGGCCAGCGCCCGGCTGGGCGCCCCCGCCGCCGCGCTGCGCGTGCAGGACGGCATGGTTTCCGCCCCCAACGGCAATGGCGTCAGCTACTGGGCTCTGGCCGAGGAAGGCCTGCTGCGGCGCGAGGCCACGGCCAGCGTGCAGCCCAAGCCACCGGCCGAGCACCGCATTGTGGGCCAGCCGGTGGGGCGGCTGGATATTCCCGCCAAGGTCAGTGGCCAGCCCATCTATGTGCAGGATATGCGCATGCCCGGCATGTTGTTCGGCCGCGTGGTGCGCCCGCCCAGCTACGCCGCCCGCCTGATCAGCGTTGACCTTGACGCCGTGCGAGCCATGCCCGGCGTGGTGGCCGTGGTCCGCGATGGCCGCTTCCTCGGCCTGGTGGCGCGACGCGAGGAACAGGCGATAAAGGCCCAGCGCGCCCTGGCCGCCGCCGCCCGCTGGGAGATTCCGGCCAGCCTGCCGGAGCCGGCCGCGCTGCATGCGCATCTGCGCGCTATGAAAACCGACGACACCATCAGCAATGAAAAGCACGCCGAGGCTCCGGCGGTGGCACAGCGGTTTTCGGCCAGCTACACCAAGCCCTATCTGGCGCATGCCTCCATTGGGCCGTCCTGCGCGGTGGCGCAATACGCCGAGGACAAGGCCAGCCTGCGGGTCTGGTCGCATACCCAGGGCGTGTTTCCGCTGCGGGCGGACCTGGCCAAGGTGCTGGGCCTGCCGCTGGACAAGCTGCGCGTGACCCATGTGCAGGGCAGCGGCTGCTACGGCCATAACGGCGCCGACGACGTGGCGCTGGACGCCGCCCTGCTGGCCCGCGCCGTGCCCGGCAAGCCGGTGAAGCTGCAATGGATGCGCGACGAGGAATTCGCCTGGGAACCCTACAACCCGGCCATGGTGGTGGAGGTTTCCGCCGGGCTTTCAGCCGAAGGCCGGATTGTGGACTGGACGCATGATGTCTGGAGCCAGCACCACAACAACCGCCCGGGCAACCCCACGCGCGGCATCAACCTGCTGGCCGCCTGGCACCTGGAACAGCCGCACCAGCCGCCCTATCCGCGCGCCCTGCCGCAGCCGGCCGGCTCCGGGGACCGCAACGCGGTGCCGCCGTATGACCTGCCGAACCAGAAGATCGTGCATCACCTGATCCCGGAGATGGTGCTGCGAACCTCGGCACTGCGCACGCTGGGTGCCTTCGGCAATGTCTTCGCCATTGAATGCTTCATGGATGAACTGGGCGAGGCGGCGGGCCAGGACCCCGTGGCCTTCCGCCTGGCCCACATGAAGGACACGCGGGCGCGGGCGGTGATCGAGGCAGCGGCGCGACTGGCCAATTGGCAACCGGGCGCCCGGGGTGACGGCAGCCAGGGCCGCGGCATCGCCTTCGCCAAGTACAAGAACGTGTCCTGCTACGTCGCCTGCGTGGTGGAGGTGGCGGTGGACCGCACCACCGGTGAAATCCGCGTGCCCCGCGTGTTTGCCGTCGTCGATGCCGGTCAGGTCATCAATCCCGACGGCCTGCGCAACCAGATCGATGGCGGCATCATCCAGGCCCTCAGCTGGTCGCTGAAGGAGGCGGTACAATTCACCCCCCAGGGCGTCACCAGCCGCGACTGGCAGGGCTACCCCATCCTCACCTTCCCCGAGGTGCCCAAGGTGGAGACGGTGCTGCTGAACCACCCGGACCTGCCGCCCTTGGGTTCCGGCGAAGCCTCTCAAGGGCCGGCCGGTGCTGCCCTGGGCAATGCGCTTAAACACGCCACCGGCCTGCGCCTGCGCGCCTTTCCCTATACCCCCGACCGCGTGAAGGCGGCGTTGAACCGGAGCTGACCATGACAACCATCCGCGTGGGCGATGTCACCATCACCTCGATCATCGAAAACCAGGAGCCCGTCTTCGACCCGTTGGATTTCTTCCCCGGGCTGACCAAGGAAACCCTGGAGGAAAATCGCGGCTGGCTGGAAACGGCGGGCGCGCTGGACAAGGCCAGCGGCAAGCTGGTGCTGTGCATGCAGTCCTGGCTGGTGCAGACCCCGCACCACAACATCCTGATCGACACATGCGTAGGCAACGACAAGCCCCGCCCGACCCGGCCGATGTGGAACATGCTGAAGGGCCAGGCCTACATGGCCGGCTTCAAGGCCGCCGGGGTCAGCGTGGACCGCATTGACTACGTGATGTGCACCCACCTGCATGTTGACCATGTGGGCTGGAACACCGTGCTGGAAAACGGCCGCTGGGTGCCCACCTTCCCCAATGCCCGCTACGTCATGTCGAAGAAGGAGCATGACTACTGGGCGGCCGAGAACGCCAAGGAGGAAATCCCCCACTTCGCCGACAGCGTGCTGCCGATTGTGCAGGCTAAGCGCGCCGACATGGTCACCAGCGACTTCGCGCTGAACGACCTGGTGAAGCTGATGCCCACGCCGGGCCACACGCCGGACCACATGGCGGTACGCATCGGAAAGCCGGGCAATGATGCGATCGCGACCGGCGACCTGATCCATTCCCCCTTGCAGGCGCGCTACCCGGAACAGGGCATGCGGGCGGATTACGACCAGAAACAGGGTGGCGTCACCCGCCGCGCCTTCCTGGAAAGCTGCTGCGACACCAGCACCCAGCTCTGCTTCGCGCATTTCCCCACCCCCTCCACCGGGCGGGTGAAGCGCTGGGGCAATGGCTTCAAGGTTGAAGCCGTTTGAGGGGCGCCTTAGAGCAATATGCCCCCTGATGGGCGGATATTGCTCTAGCCCGCTGCATGATATCTGACCGCCGATAACGGGAGACACGACCATGGCCGCAAGGCTTGCAGGCAAGCGTTGCTTCGTCACGGCGGCGGGCCAGGGCATTGGCCGGGCCACCGCCCTGGCCTTCGCCCGTGAAGGCGCCAGCGTGGTGGCCACCGACCGTGACGCCGCCAAGCTGGCCGACCTGGCCGCCCAGGGCATTGCCACCCAGGCGCTGGACGTAACCGACGACGCCGCGGTGAAGGCCGCCTTGGCCGCTGCCGGGCCGCTGGACGTGTTGTTCAACTGTGCCGGCTATGTGCACCAGAACAGCGTGGAAAGCTGCACCGACGCCGAATGGGACTTCGCCTTCGCGCTCAATGTCCGCAGCATGTGGCAGACCATCCGCGCCGCCCTGCCGGGCATGGTGGCCCGGGGCGGCGGCTCCATCGTCAACATGTCCTCGGCCTGCTCCAGCGTTAAGGGCGCGCCCAACCGCTTCCTCTACGGCACCACCAAGGCGGCGGTCATCGGCATTACCAAATCCATCGCCACCGACTATGTGGGCAAGAACATCCGCTGCAATTGCGTCTGTCCCGGCACGGTCGATACACCCTCGCTGGAAGAACGCATTGCCGCGAATGCCGAGGCCGCCGGTGGCCTGGAGGCAGCCCGCGCCGCCTTCGTGGCGCGCCAGGCCATGGGCCGGCTGGCGGGGCCGGAGGAGATTGCCAACCTGGTGCTGTACTTGGCAGCGCCGGAAAGCCAGTTCGTTACCGGCCAGGCTATCGTCATCGATGGCGGCTGGATGCTTTAGAGCCTGATCGCCTGAGACGGAATCGTCGAAAGGCGTGAATCAGCCTCTCAACAATAATGCTGGAGCATGGGCGCTTCAGCCAGAAGCGACCATGCTTTAGTTTCGCGAGAAAGGAAGACTGCCATGAAGTTGTTGCGCTACGGCCCGGCGGGCAAGGAAAAGCCGGGTATTCTGGACGCCAATGGCGCCATTCGCGACCTTTCGGGCGTGATGGATGACCTGGCCGGCGAAGCCCTGGGCCCCAACGCCCTGAAGAAGCTGGCGACGGTTGACGTCAACAGCCTGCCGCTGGTGCCGGGCAACCCGCGCCTGGGCCCGCCGGTGACCGGCATGAAGAACCTGATCTGCATCGGCCTGAACTACGCCGACCACGCGGCCGAGACCGGTAACGCGATCCCGAGCGAGCCGATCATCTTCCTCAAGGCGTTGAGCGCGCTGTGCGGGCCGAACGACCCGGTGGTGATCCCGAAGAACTCGGTGAAGACCGACTACGAGGTCGAGCTCTGCATCATCATCGGCACCAAGGCGCAATACGTCTCCGAGGCCGAGGCCATGGACTACGTGGCCGGCTACGCCGTGGGCAACGACGTCTCCGAGCGCGAATGGCAGGCCGAGCGCGGCCCGACCTGGGCCAAGGGCAAGGGCTTTGACACTTTCGGCCCGCTTGGCCCCTGGCTGGTGACCAAGGACGAAGTGCCCGACCCGCACAACCTGAAGATCTGGACCGAGGTTGACGGCAAGCTGGAGCAGAACGGCAACACGAAGACGCTGATCTTCAACGTGCCGCAACTGGTCAGCTATTGCAGCCAGTGCATCGCACTGCAGCCGGGCGACGTCATCTTCACCGGCACCCCGCCGGGCGTGGGCCTGGGCAAGAAGCCCACGCCGATCTTCCTGCGCGCCGGCCAGACCATGAAGCTGGGCGTCGAGGGCCTGGGCGAGCAGACCCAGAAGCTGGTGGCCTACCAGGGCTGAGCAAGACGGGCGGGGCCAACGCGGCCCCGCCCATTCGTCCTCACATCGTCGCTCCAAGCACCCAGGGCGCGAATTCCGAAGCGCCGAAGTCGAACGCCTCGCTCTTGGTCGCTTCGCCGCCGGCCACGCGCAGCATCAGCTGGAAAATCCGTTCGCCGGCCTGCTGCACGGTTTCATCGCCGCTCAGCACCGTGCCGCAATTCACGTCCATGTCCTCGCTCATGCGCTCGTACATCGGCGTGTTGGTGGCCAGCTTGATCGACGGCGCCGGCTTCATGCCAAACACGCTGCCGCGCCCGGTGGTGAAGCACATCAGGTTGGCGCCGCCCGCCACCTGCCCTGTGGCACCCACGGGGTCGTAGCCCGGCGTGTCCATGAACACGAAGCCCTTCGCCTTCACTTCCTCGGCGTAGCGCACCACATCCACCAGGTTGGTGGTGCCGGCCTTGGCCATGGCGCCCAGCGACTTTTCCAGAATGGTGGTCAGCCCCCCCGCCTTGTTGCCCGGGCTGGGGTTGGCGTTCATCTCGGCGCCCTCGCGCTCGCAATAGGCTTCCCACCAGCGCATCAGCGCCACCAGCTTCTCGCCCACTTCCTGCGAAACGGCGCGCCGGGTCAACAAATGCTCGGCCCCATAGGTCTCAGGCGTCTCGCTGAGGATCACCGTGCCGCCATGCCGCACCACCAGGTCCGAAGCCGCGCCCAGCGCCGGGTTGGCGGTAATGCCGCTATAGCCGTCGCTCCCGCCGCATTGGAGCGCCACCTTCAACTCGCTCGCCGGCACCGGCACGCGTGTCACCTGGTTCGCCTCGGCCACTACTTCCTTCACAAAGTCGATGCCCGCCGCCACGGTCTTCCGCGTGCCGCCCATCTCCTGGATGTTCATGTTGCGCAGCCGCCCTGCGAGATGCTGCTCCTCAAGCAGCCCGCCCAGCTGGTTCACCTCGCAGCCCAGGCCAATGGCAATCACGTGGCTGAAATTGGCATGCCGCGCGAAGCCCGCCAGCGTCCGCCGCAGCACGCGCAGCGGCTCGCCCTCGGTCATGCCGCAGCCGGTCTTGTGGGTCAGCGCCACCACGCCATCCACATTGCCCCATTCGCCCAGCGGGTTGTCGCCGGTCAGCGGGTTGCGGCGGAAGGCCTGGGCAATCAGGTCCGCCACATGCGCGCTGCAATTCACACTGGTGACAATGCCGATGTAGTTGCGCGTGGCCACGCTGCCATTGGCGCGCCGCAGCCCCATGAAATGCGCTGGCACCTCCACTGGCGCATTAGGCCGCGCATCCACGCCCCAGGCGTAGTCCAGCGCCAGCTCGCCCATGCTGGTGTTGTGGGTATGCACCCAGTCGCCTGGCGCAATCGCCTGGCTGGCAAAGCCGATGATCTGGCCGTAGCGCCGCACCGCTTCGCCCGGGGCATGGCCGCGCGTGGCCACCTTGTGCCCCGGCGGCACGCGCTGCCTGGTGACGATATTTTCCCCCACCGAGGTGCCGGGCGGCAGCGCGGTGCGGGCAATCACCACGCTGTCTTCGGGGTGCAGGCGAATAACGGGCGGTTGCATGGCGTTGGCTCCCTCGGTTGCGCGGGAGTTTAGCGTCTGATCGTCGTCGGTGGAATCACCGACGCCGCGAATCAGCCGCTCAGACAACGCCTAATGCCGGCTCAGCAATTGCTCGGCACCAGGGCCAGTTCCATCATCTGGCCATTCACCACGAATTCGCCGAAATCCATCTTCAGCTCATCCGCCACGCCATTCTCGAAGTAGCGCAGCCCCACCTCGTAGTCCGGCGCGCTGGCGCTGCCACCGCGGGCGCTGTTGCGGTCAAAGAAGGCCACGCGCATCCGGGCGCTGCTCAACGCCGAAAGCGCCGGGAAGCGCTCAATAGTCTGCGGCGGCAGCCAGGCGGAAATGGCGGTGGTGCTGTCCTGCGCGCCGTCGGCCGAAGTACCGTCGAACAGCGGTACGCTGATCATGCGCTGCCCGGCCCGGGCTTCGGCCAGGGCGCGAATGGTATGCGCCGTGGGCAGCAGCGTGCCGATCGGCAGGCGCTCCTCCTTCGGCTCGGGGTCGGTATAGCGCACAAAGCCGCCATTCGGCCCCAGCGTTGCGGTGCCGGCAATGCGCTGAGACACCGCGCCCTGGCTGGTCTGGGTCAGGCTGAAGCGAATGCTCCGGCCATCCTTGGTCTCGTAGGTGGAGTAGTCCGAGGTTGTCTCCACCTCCTGCCCGTCGCGGTCATTCAACGTCAGGGTAAAGCGCTGGCGTGTGGTCCAGCCTTCGCAGGCGTCACCCACCTCGTACAACATGGCACCACGGGCAGTGGCCACGTTGGAATTGGCCCGCACCTGCGCCAGAGACAGCCGATAGCCGGCCCGGTGCGCCACCATGCGCTCCGAACCCGGCACGGCCGGGCCGGGCGGGGCCGGCGCGTCGGCGGCACGCGGCGCCAATGGCGCCAGGGCAAGGCCGGCGCCGGCCAGGGCAAGAAGCAGGCTGCGGCGCAGACGCATGGTGAAACCTCCGAAGGGCGGGAGCCGCTAACTTAGGAAGCCTTGGGGCCTGCCGCACTACCCTTGACCGGCGGCAGGTCCAGTTTCAGGTGCAATTCCTTCAGCCGGGCGTTTTCCACCGGGGCCGGGGCGCCCATCATCAGGTCCTGCGCCTGCTGGTTCATCGGGAACAGAATGACTTCGCGGATGTTCGGCTCATCGGCCAGCAGCATCACAATGCGGTCGATACCCGGCGCCGAGCCACCATGCGGCGGCGCGCCGTACCGGAAGGCGTTGAGCATGCCGCCGAAGCGATCTTCCACCGTCTGCGCGCTGTAGCCGGCAATCTCGAAGGCGCGGATCATCACATCCGGCCGATGGTTGCGGATGGCGCCCGAGGACAGCTCGATGCCGTTGCAGACGATGTCGTACTGGTAGGCCTTGATATCCAGCGGGTTCATCGTGTTCAGCGCCTCAAGCTCACCCTGCGGCATGCTGAAGGGGTTGTGGCTGAAATCGATCTGCCCGGTTTCCTCGTTCAACTCGTACATCGGGAAATCGGTAACCCAGCAGAACTTGTAGCAATCCTTCTCGATCAGCCCGAGTTCATTGCCCAGCCGAGTGCGCACCTGGCCGGCGAACTTGGCGGCAGCCTCGGCCTTGTCGCAGGCGAAGAATACCGCGTCGCCATCGCCCAGGCCCATGGCGTCGCGAATGGCCACGGCGCGGTCGCGCTCCAGGTTGCGGGCAATCGGCCCCTGCGGCTCGCCGCCGGCAAAGGTGATGTAGCCCAGCCCGCCGGCGCCGCTCTCGCGCGCCCACTCGTTCAACTTGTCAAAGAAGCTGCGCGGGTTGCCGCCGGCCCCCGGCGCCGGAATGGCGCGCACGACGCTGCCCTTCTCGATGTTGCGCGCGAACAGGCCAAAGGCGCCGCCCTTGAAGTGCTCGGTCACGTCCTTGATGCGCAGCGGGTTGCGCAGATCCGGCTTGTCGGAGCCGAATTCCAGCATCGAGGTTTCATACGGAATGCGCGGGAAGGGGTAGGGCGTCACCGCCCGCTTGGTTCCGGAAAAAGCAGAAAATTCCTCAAACACACCCGCCAGCACCGGCTCAATGGCGGCGAACACGTCTTCCTGCGTCACAAAGCTCATCTCGAAGTCGAGCTGATAGAACTCGCCCGGGCTGCGGTCAGCGCGGCTGGCTTCGTCGCGGAAGCAGGGGGCAATCTGGAAGTAGCGGTCAAACCCCGCCACCATGGCCAGCTGCTTGAACTGCTGCGGCGCCTGCGGCAGCGCGTAGAAGGTGCCGGGGTGCAACCGCGAAGGCACCAGGTAGTCGCGCGCACCCTCGGGGCTGGAAGCGGTCAGGATCGGCGTCTGGAACTCGGTAAAGCCTTGCTCCACCATCCGGCGGCGAATGCTGGTGATGACCTGGCTGCGCAGGATGATGTTGCGGTGCTGCTTGTCGCGCCGCAGGTCGATGAAGCGGTAGCGCAGGCGCAGATCCTCGGGGAATTCCTGCTCGCCGGCCACCTGAATGGGCAGCACCTCGGCGGCGCTCTGCACGCTCAGCTCGCGCACCCGCAGCTCAATCTCGCCGGTCGGCAGCTTGGCGTTCATCGTGCTGCCCTCGCGCAGCACCACGTCGCCGGTCACGGTAATCACGCTCTCGGGCCGCAGCGCCTCCAGCTTCTCCAGCAGGGGAGAGCCCTGGGCCACCACGCACTGGGTCAGCCCGTAATGGTCGCGCAGGTCAATGAACAGCACGCCGCCATGGTCGCGCTTGCGATGCACCCAGCCGGAAAGGCGGGCGGTGGAACCGGCATCGGCGCCGCGCAGGGCGGCACAGGTATGGGTGCGGTAGGCGTGCATCGTCGGCGGGCCCTGGAAAGCTGGATTAGGGCCGGGAAAGAGGGGGTAGCGGCCGGGGAAGTCAAGCCTTCCCCTCACCCGGCCGCCCCCGAAATGCCTCAGGCGCCGGCAGCGTCCAGTGCGGCGGTGGCGGCGGCGTCCAGGGTCAGGTTGGCGGCCTTGGCCAGCTCGGCCAGCTGTTCCAGGCTGGTGGCGCTGGCAATGGGCGCCGCCAGGCCGGGCCGGCCCTTGAACCAGGCCAGGGCAACCTGGGCCGGGGTGGCGCCATAGCGGGCCGCCACCGCATCCAGCGCCGCCAGCACCTTCAGCCCCTTGGGGTTCAGGTATTGCCCGGCCCCCCGGGCGCCGCGCAGGCTTTTGCCCAGGTCGGCCTCGCTGCGGTACTTGCCGGAAAGAAAGCCCGAGGCCAGCGAGTAATAGGGAATCACCCCCACCCCCTCAGCGGCGCATAGCGGCAGCAGGTCGGCCTCAATGCCGCGTTCCAGCAGGTTGTAGTGCGGCTGCATGGTCTCATAGCGCGGCAGGTTGTGCCGGGCGCTGGCGGCCAATGCCTCCTTGAACCGCGGCACCGAATAGTTGGACGCCCCGATGGCCCGCACCTTGCCGGCTTCGATCATCCGCTGGAAGGCGCCCAGCGTCTCCTCATGCGGGGTAACCGTGTCGTCCTTGTGGGCTTGGTACAGGTCGATCACATCGGTCCCCAGCCGGCGCAGCGAATCCTCCACCGCCTGGGTCAGCCAGGCGGCCGAGATGCCCTTGCCCAGCCCGGGCATCTCCATGCCGCCCTTGCTGAGGATCACCACGTCATGCCTGCGGCCGCGGGCCTTCAGCCACTCGCCCATCAGGGTTTCCGATTCGCCGCCCTTATTGCCCGGCACCCAGTAGGAATACACATCGGCGGTATCCAGCGCGTTCAGCCCGGCTTCCACCAACCCGTCCAGCAGGCGGAAGGTCTGCGCCTTGTCCACGGTCCAGCCGAAGACATTGCAGCCGAAGATAACGGGCGGCACGGCAATGCCGGAACGGCCCAGGGTGATTTTCTGCATGGCGCTCTCCTGTGGTGTGCCGGCATGGCGCCGGGCGCTTGGGCGCCAGCTTGCCGGGTTCCGCGCCCAGGGCAAGGGAGGGGGGCAAGGGAGGGGGGCAAGGGCGACGCGGCGGCGGCTTTGCCCGGGGCGCGGCTTTGGGTCTAGAAGTGGTTTCATGAATCGTCGTTCGCCTGCCCCCGGCAGCCAGGACCGGGGCAGCCCGGACCCTTCCATCCCGCTGATCTCGACCTCCGCCGAACTCGCCGCGCTGTGCGAGCGGCTGCGGAGCGAGGAATTCGTGACGGTGGACACCGAGTTCATGCGCGAGCGGACCTATTGGCCCGAGCTCTGCGTGGTGCAACTGGCCGGCGACAACGACCTGGCCGTGGTGGACGCCCAGGCCGAGGGGCTGGACCTGGCCCCGCTGGGCGCCCTGCTGGCCGACCCCAAGGTGATGAAGGTGTTCCACGCCGCCCGGCAGGATGTGGAAATCTTCCTGCTCAAATTCGGCGCCGTGCCCACGCCCATTTTCGATACCCAGGTGGCCGCCATGGTGGCCGGCTTTGGCGACCAGGCCAGCTATGACGGCCTGTGCCGCTCGCTGGCGAATGTGCAGATCGACAAGGCGCACCGCTTCAGCGACTGGTCCGCCCGGCCGCTTTCCGCCAGCCAGATCAGCTATGCCGCCGCCGACGTGACCCATTTGCGGGTGATCTACCGCGCCCTGACCCAGCGGCTGGAACGCGAAGGCCGGCTGGCCTGGGTGGCCGAGGAAATGGGCGCCCTGGCCGAACCCGGCACCTACATGGCCGACCCCGAGGCGATGTGGGAGCGGCTGAAGCCCCGCACCACCAACCGCCGCTACCTGGGCATGCTGCGCGCCGTGGCGGCGTGGCGAGAGCGCGAGGCCCAGCGCATCAATATTCCCCGCCAGCGGCTGGTGAAGGACGAAACCCTGCTGGAAATCGCCGCCACCGCGCCGGAGGATGCCATTGCCCTCGGCCGCGCCCGCGGCATTTCCGAGAATTTCGCCCGCGGCAAATCCGGCGTCGGGCTGCTGGCCGCCATTGCCGCTGCCAAGGCCCTGCCCGACAACGAACTGCCCGAGGCGCAGAAGGAGCGCGCCGGCCCCGTCGCCTCCCCGGCGCTGGTGGCACTGCTGAAGGTGTTGCTGGCGGCCAAGAGCGAGGAGCACCACGTGGCCCCCAAGCTGCTGGCCAATAGCGAGGAGCTGGACCGCCTGGCGGCCGAGGCCACCCCGGACGTGCCCGCCCTGCATGGCTGGCGGCGCGAGGTGTTCGGCAATGCGGCGCTGGACCTGAAGGCCGGCCGGCTGGCGCTGGGCGTAGATGGCCGGAAGATCAAGTTGATAGGGGCTGGGTGAGGGCAACTGGGACGATCGATTTTTCGGTCCCATAGCTATACTGATGCCAATTCGGTGTAGGTGACCACAATGAAAGCATATGAAGAGCTTTTTGCGATTGCTAAAAAATTAATAGACGCCGCTGAGGTGGGCGATTCAGAAGAAATATCCATACCGCTGAATCGTCTTTATGGTGCAGCGCAGGAGGTATCTCGGTCTTTTTCTGGCTCTTGGCTTGGGTATCATTCGTGTGTTTACTATGATGGATTAATCTCGGTTCCAGCAGGTGCAAATTTTAGTCAAGAATGGGGTTTAAAAGATTTAAGAAGTATCAATGATGGTTCCGAGGGGGATTGGAGGCAATACGAAAAGGACGAGGTCACTAGATCCATTAAGGATAGAGCTGGAAATCCTGATCTAACTGAGGCCAATTCGGCGAAAAATCAGGCGGAAAAGATTTTTATGCTGCTAAAATCGGAGATACAATCTATAATTCACAGCGAAATTCACGAAAGGAAAGATAATTTTTTGCAAATTATCTTAGACAATTTAACCAAATTAAATTTAATTTCAAAAATTGATTTCATGCAGTCAATTGCGCCTAGAGGCCAAATAATGACCCGAGACACCATTGCGCTCGGCCAAGGTACAAAAATACCTCCTCACGTCGATATGCTAGCCGAAGTAACCAGCATCCGCCATTCTTTTGGTCTTTGCCGAACCGCTTCCGATTTATCCAGGCAAGCGGCCTCACATCTAGAGCGCAAAAGCCGTAGTAGGGCGGCGGCAGAACGGGTTGGTACAAATGTTTTTATCGGTCATGGTCGATCAAATCTTTGGCTTGAGCTTAAGGATTTCGTCCAAGATAGACTAAGACTTCCTTGGGATGAATTTAATCGGATTCCTGTCGCGGGTTTGACTAACATTGCTCGTTTATCTGAAATGCTTGATGCTGCTGCGATTGCATTTTTGATTATGACCGCTGAAGACGAGACTGTAGACGGTGCATTACAAGCAAGAATGAACGTAATTCACGAGGCAGGCCTGTTTCAAGGCCGACTGGGATTTTCGAGGTCCATAATATTACTTGAGGAGAGTTGCTCAGAATTCAGTAATATTCAAGGTTTGGGGCAAATAAGATTTCCCAGAGGGAATATATCGGCTGCATTTGAAGAGATACGTAGAGTTATGGAGCGGGAAGGCCTAGTTAGCGGACCAACCTAGCCTAAAATGCAGCAAGCTAGGTTGTCGCTGACAAACCCGATCCATGAATTAGTTGGAGAGGCTCCCAGAAACACTGCCACCTTCCCCCACCCCCCAACCCAGCGCTACCCTCCGCCTAAACACCCTCGGAGGAACCCGCATGCCGCGCCGCATCGTCGATATCTCGGTCCCGCTCAAGGCCGGCATCAAGTCAGACCCCGCCGGGTCCGAACCCAAGATCCAGTATTTCGACCACCAGATGACCGGCCAGAAAATGGCCGACTACATGGGCGTCCCCCGCTCGGCCCTGCCGGAAGGCCAGTACGCGGCGGTGGAGCGGGTGGACATCTCCACCCATAACGGCACGCATATCGACGCGCCCTACCACTTCTTCTCCCGCATGAATGAACGCTTCATCCCCGGCGGCGAACCCAGCTGGCGCATCGACCAGGTGCCGCTGGAATGGTGCTTCCAGCCGGGCGTGAAGCTGGACTTCCGCCACTTCCCCAATGGCTACATCGTCCAGCCCGGCGATATCGAGGCCGAGCTGAAGCGCATTGGCCACAAGCTTTCTCCGCTGGAAATCGTGGTGGTGAACACCAGCGCCGGCACCCGCTATGGCGAGGATGACTACGTGGACAGCGGCTGCGGCATGTCCAAGGCCGCCACGCTGTGGATGCTGGAACAGGGCATCCGCGTGGTCGGCACCGATGGCTGGTCCTGGGACCCGCCCTTCTCCTTCACCAAAAAGCGCATCGCCGAAGGCGGCAGCCCGGATTTGATCTGGGAAGGCCACCGCGCCGGCCGCGAGATTGGCTACAGCCACATCGAAAAGCTGCACAACCTGGAATGCCTGCCCTCCAGCGGCTTCATCGTCAGCTGCCTGCCGGTGAAGGTGCATCAGGCCAGCGCCGGCTGGTGCCGCGCCGTGGCGATCTTCGAGGAGTAAGCCAGTGGCCCTGAACCGCATCGACCACCTCTCCATCCGCACCACCAGGCTGGCGGAAACCCGCCGCTTCTACTGCGATGTATTGGGCATGCAGGACGGCTACCGCCCGCCCTTCAACTTCGGCGGCGCCTGGCTCTACAGCAATGGCAAGTCGGAACTGCATATCGTCGAGATCGACCACGCCAACCCCGGCCCGGTCGTCGCCTATCTTGGCGAAAAGGCGCTGACCGATGCCGACAACAGCGGCTCGGTGGACCACCTGGCTTTCAGCGCCCAGGACGCCCCGGCGATGAAGGCACATTTCGAGCAGATCGGCGTGCCCTACCGCGAAAGGCTCGTCCCCTCGATGAACCTGACGCAGCTTTTTGTGGATGACCCGAACGGCATCACCATCGAGCTGAACTTCGCGCCGTAGTCACAAGGCCGCACTACCCCTAGGCAATATGCTGGGCCATCTCCGGCAGGGCGCGCAGCGCGGCGCCCTGCTTGGCGGCAATGCGCGCCACGCGTTCCGGCGCAAAGCCCATCTGCACAAAGGCCGGCGCCGTTTCGGCGACCTCATGGTAGGCCGCAATCAGCCCATCGCGCAGCGTCAGCATGGCCACGCCCTGGAACATGGCGCGCGCCCCCTTGGCCTCGGGCAGCAGCGACCGGTAGCTGAACAGGTAATGGGCATACAGCAGCCGCCCATCGCTCACCGGGTTCAGCATGTCCCAGCGGAAATCCGTGGCGTCGCGGTAGAACCAGTCATCAATCAGTTCCGCCACCTTCGCCCGACCGGCGAAGCTGCCATAGAACACGTCGTGATAAACGCCATCCTCAGTGAACAGCGCTGCCAGCGCGGCGCCCTGGCGCTGTTCCACCGCCCGGCAGAACCGGGTGAGCAGGGTCG
>CANFIE010000014.1 GCA_947446625.1 Acetobacteraceae bacterium
GGAGATCCTGATCAGCAACTACGGCGTGCCCTTCTACTTCGGTGGCACCAGCCTGCTGATCATCGTCTCGGTCACCATGGACACGGTGGCCCAGGTGCAGTCACATCTTTTTGCCCACCAGTATGAAGGCCTGATCAAGAAGGCCAGGCTGGGCGGGCGCGGTTCGCCGCGGCCGCGCTGATCCGCACCATGAAGGGAGGCCCCGCCATGAACCTGATCCTGCTCGGCCCCCCGGGGGCCGGCAAAGGCACCCAGGCAAAGCTGCTGGAAGAGCGCTACGGCCTGGCGCAGGTCTCCACCGGAGACATGCTGCGCGCCGAGGTGAAGAGCGGCAGTGAGCTTGGCCAGAAGGCCAAGGCCATCATGGAACGCGGCGAGCTGATGCCCGATTCGATCATGATCGCCATGCTCGGTGCCCGAGTCGCCCAGCCTGATGCCTCGCGTGGGTTCATCCTGGATGGTTTCCCCCGCACCGTGCCCCAGGCCGAGGCGCTGGACGTGCTGCTGCGCGAAACCGGCATGCCGCTGGCCCATGTGATTGAGTTGCAGGTGGATGACGCTGCCCTGGTGGAGCGGATTTCCGGTCGGTTCACTTGCGCCAAATGCGGCGAGGGGTATCACGACCGCTTCAAGGCCTGCCGAATCGCCGGCACTTGTGACAAGTGTGGCGGCACCGAATTCATCCGTCGTGCGGATGACAACGCCGCCACCGTTGGTGCGCGGCTTGAAGCCTACCATCGCCAGACCGCGCCGCTGCTGCCGTACTACGGTGCGCAGGGGAAATTGCGGGTGGTTGATGGCATGGCCGAGATGGCGGAAGTCTCTCGGCAAATAGAAGCGATACTTGGCGCACCCAGGGGGTGATTCGGGTATTGACGCGAAGGTTCGGCTGAGTATAGTCCGCGCCTCTCGCGACCAGGGGTTCACCCAACTGGGTGGCCCTGCGGTCGCGTTTATCGTTGCGGTAGTTAGAGTTTAATTCAGCTGGCGGGCGCCCCCTGGCCCCACTGGCGCGAGCAGGAGCCTTGCGGGCTCCAGGAGCTGAGACGTGGCGCGCATCGCCGGTGTGAACATTCCCACGAACAAGCGGGTGGCGATTTCGCTCCGCTATATCTATGGGATCGGCCCGCAGAATGCGGTTGAGATCTGTGAAAAGCTTGCCATCCCGCTGGAACGCCGGGTGAATCAGCTGACGGATGAGGAAATCCTCCGCATCCGCGAGCTGATCGACCGTGAATACCGCGTGGAAGGTGACCTTCGCCGTGAAGTGGCGATGAACATCAAGCGGCTTATGGACATGGCCTGCTACCGTGGTCTGCGGCATCGCCGTGGTCTGCCGGTGCGCGGTCAGCGTACCCATACCAACGCCCGCACCCGCAAGGGTAAGGCCGTTGCGATTGCCGGCAAGAAGAAGGTGACGAAGTAATGGCCCGCGAACCCCGCGCTGGTGCAGGCCGCACGCCCCGCAAGAAGGAACGGAAGAACATTTCTTCCGGTGTTGCGCACGTGCTGGCCAGCTTCAACAACACCATCGTCACCATCACCGACGCGCAGGGCAATGCCATCGCCTGGTCGTCGTCGGGCAGCCAGGGCTTCAAGGGCAGCCGCAAGTCCACGCCCTACGCCGCCCAGGTGGCTGCCGAGGACGCTGGCCGCAAGGCCCGCGAACACGGCATGGAGACGCTGGAGATCATGGTGAGCGGCCCCGGTTCGGGCCGCGAGAGCGCGCTGCGCGCCCTGCAGGCGGTTGGCTTCTACGTCACCGCCATCCGGGACGTGACGCCCATTCCGCACAACGGCTGCCGCCCGCGCAAGCGTCGTCGCGTCTGAGGTCTGCCTACAGGCAACCCCACCGCAACGACGAAGGAGAATAGCTGGTGATTGACCGCAATTGGCGTTCGCTGATCCGCCCGGAAAAGCTCGAGGTTGAGCTGGGTTCCGATCCGCACCGCAAGGCCACCATCGTGGCGGAGCCGCTGGAGCGCGGCTTCGGCATGACGCTGGGCAATGCGCTGCGCCGCGTGCTGCTGTCCTCCCTGCAGGGCGCGGCCGTTACCGCGCTGCGCATTGATGGCGTGCTGCATGAGTTCAGCAGCATCCAGGGCGTGCGTGAGGACGTGACCGACATCGTCCTCAACGTGAAGCAGTTGGCCATTCGCATGCAGGGTGAGGGCGTGAAGCGCCTGGCCCTGACCGCGACCGGCCCCGGCGAAGTGACCGCCGGCCAGATCCAGACCACGGGCGACATCGAAATCGCCAATCCGGAACTGGTGCTCTGCACGCTGGATGACGGCGCCAAGCTGTCGATGGAGCTGACCGTTGCCACCGGCAAGGGCTATGTTCCCGCCAGCGAGAACCGCCCCGAGGACGCGCCGATCGGTCTGATCCCGGTTGACAGCATCTACTCCCCGGTGCGTCGCGTGGCCTACCGCGTGGAGCCCACCCGCGTGGGCCAGCGCACCGACTACGACAAGCTGGTGCTGGACGTTGAGACCGATGGCACGGTGCAGCCCGAGGATGCGGTGGCCCTGGCTGCCCGCATTCTGCAGGACCAGCTGCAGCTGTTCATCAACTTCGACGAGCCGCGCGAGTTGAAGCCGGTTGCCGAGCAGGATGACCTGCCCTTCAACCGCAACCTGCTCCGTAAGGTCGATGAACTCGAACTCAGCGTCCGCTCGGCGAACTGCCTGAAGAACGACAACATCGTCTATATCGGCGACCTGGTGCAGAAGACCGAACAGGAAATGCTGCGCACGCCGAACTTCGGCCGCAAGTCGCTGAACGAGATCAAGGAGGTCCTCACCTCCATGGGTCTGGCCTTGGGCATGACTGTCACGGGCTGGCCGCCGGAGAATATCGAGGATCTGGCAAAGAAGTTGGAAGAGCCGTTCTAAGCTCGGCACCCTAGGGAAATACCACCATGCGTCACGGAATGGCCGGGCGGAAGCTCAACGTCACCTCCACCCATCGTCTCGCCATGTTCCGCAACATGGCGACCAGCCTGCTGAAGCACGAGCAGATCACCACCACCCTGCCCAAGGCGAAGGAACTGCGCCCCTATGTGGAGCGCATCATTTCGCTGGGCAAGCGCGGTGGCCTGCATGCGCGCCGTCAGGCTTACGCGCAGATCATGGACCAGAAGGTTGTGGACAAGTTGTTCACCACCATTGCTGAGCGCTACAAGGCCCGCAGCGGCGGTTACACCCGCGTGCTGAAGGCCGGTATCCGCTATGGCGACGCTGCCTCCATGGCCGTGATTGAACTGGTGGACCGCGACCCCGCGGCGAAGGGCCTCGACAGCGGCCCGAAGCCGGAGAAGGTTGAGGAAGCCACTGAGGAATAAGCCAAAGGCGCAAGCCTGAAGCTGACGCAAGGGCGGCGGGGGAAACCTCGCCGCCCTTCGTGTTTCTGCCACCTATTCCAGCTTTATGCCGGCCTGGCGCACCAATTCAGCCATTGCCACGCGGCCTTCGGCGCAGAAGCGGGTGAAGGCCTCTGGCGTGCTGCCCACCGGCACGGCGCCAATCTGCGCCAGGCGCTGGCGCACCCCGGCATCGGCCAAAGCGCCTTCCAGCGCCTGGAACAAGCGCTGCCGCACTGTCGCTGGCAGCCCGGCCGGGCCGAAGAAGGCCGCCCATTCATTGGAATCGAAGCCCGGGAAGCCGCTTTCCGCCAATGTCGGCACGTCCGGCCGGCTTGGGATGCGCTGCAAGGTGCTCACGGCCAAAAAACGCGCCCGCCCGGCATCCACCAGCGGCCCGGCGCTGACGGTGGTGATGAACACCGCATCCACTGTGCCCGCGGCCAAATCCCGCGCCGCATCGGCGCCGCCGCGGTAGGGCACGTGGATCACCTCAATCCCGGCCCGCCGGCTGAATTGCAGCAGGCCGATATGCCCCGCCGTGGCGTTGCCCTGGGTGCCCACGCTGATGCTGCCCGGCCTCGCCTTGGCCTGGGCGATGAACTCGGCGACGCTTGCCGCCGGAAAGCCTGTCTTCACCGCCAGCACGCCGGGGAAGGTCACCACCTGAGAAATCGGCGTGAAGCCCGTGGCGTAGTCAAAGTTCAGCCCACGCATCAGCGCCGGGTTCACCAGATGGGAGGACGCATCCCAGAGCAGCGTGTAGCCATCGGGCGCTGCGCTGGCCACGGCACCGCCGCCCAGGCTCCCGCCGGCCCCGGTGCGATTTTCGATTACAAAGCTCTGGCCCAGGGCTTCGGCCATTTTCGGCGTAATGGCGCGGGCGGCGCTGTCGGCTGCGCCGCCGGCGGCGAAGGGCACAATCAGCCGAATTGAGTGGCTCGGCCAGGTCGGCGTCTGGGCCAGGGCAGGGGCGGCAACAATACTGCCCAGCAGGGCGCGGCGGGTCATGGTCATGGCAAGTTCCTTCTGCGCGGAACCTAGCCCGAAATCCGCCGCGCCCAAACCCGTGCGCCTAGAACACTATGCGCCCTATTGGGCGCATTTCGGGCTCTACAACTATTCGAAACTAGAGCAAGAAATCCGTTCTGATGAGTCCATCAGAACGGATATTGCTCTAGGTCGGGTGGTGGAACCGGCCCGGCCCTATGGCAAGCGGGGTTTGCGCCAGCCCACGCGCCAGGGCCACCACATCCTGCGCTGCGGTGCAGCCGGGGTGGCGGGTCAGCAGCGGGGTTTGCCGGCGGATGCTCTCCGGCACCTTGGGGTCGCGGCGCACCACGCCGGCCAGCGGTACGCCGCCACCCAAAAAGCTCTCGCAGGCCCGGCTGAGCGTGGCCCAGGTGCGCAGCCCGCTGGCCTGATCCGCCGCCTGGTTCACCACCAGCCGGGCATCGGCAGCGGGGGCGTCGCGCCGATGCAGCTTCAGCACGGCATAGGCATCGGTCAGGCTGGTGGGTTCGTCGGTGGCCACCACCAGCAGGGTATCGGCGCTCGCCGCCAGGCTGCGAGTCGCGGGGTCCAGCCCGGCGCCCAAATCCAGCACCACCAGGGGCCAGGCGGCCCGTGCTGCCGCCAGCACCGACTGCAGTCGCGCCAGCCCGGCGCTGTCCAGCGCCGCCAGCGCGCCGCTGCCGCTGCGGCCGGGCAGCACGGCAAAGCCCCCGGCATGGGGCAGGGCGGCTGCGGCAAGGTCGCAGCGTCCGGCCAGCACATCGGCCAGGTCCAGTGTGGGGTTCAGCCCCAGTTGCACATCGGTATTGGCCAGGCCGAAATCACCATCCACCAGCAGAACCTGTTCTCCCTCCTGCGCCAGGGCCTGCGCCAGTGAGATTGCCAGCCAGGTTTTGCCCACGCCGCCCTTGCCGCTGGCCACGGCCAGCATCTTACCGCTCATTGCACATCCTCTCGGTGGCCTTCCAGGCAGGCCGCCAGCCATTCAGGGGAGATTGGCGCCAGTCCATCGGCGGCGCCGGGGCCAACGCCCGCATCGGTCAGCGCCAGCCCACAGGCGGCGGCGGCCAGCACGCCACCCAGGCGGCGGCTCAAATCCAGCCGGGTGGGCAGCATGTGGCGGGCGCCCAGTGCGCCGAAGGCCTGGGCCAACTCGGCCGAATCGCACACATCCAGCCCGGCCGGCAGCACCAGCACCATCTCGGCTTCCACCGCCCGGGCCAGGGCATGCACCTCGGTGGCCTGGGCGCTGTCAAAAGGGTCGCAGCCGGCGGTGTCGATCAACACCGGTTGCCCGGCTTGCCGATGCGCCATGGCTTTTCCCAGCGTGCCCGGCCCGGGAGCAACCGCCAAAGTGAGGCCCAGCAGGCGCGTATAGGTGGCCAGTTGCTCCACCGCGCCGGCTCGCGCGCCGTCGGTGGTAATCACCAGCGGCGCCAGCCCGGCCATTACCGCTTGGGTCGCCAGCTTGGCGCAGCTCACGGTCTTGCCCGCCCCCGGCGGCCCGGCCAGCAGCAGCGGCCGGCTTGGGCTCAGCGGCATGGCAGCGAAGCGCAGCAGCCGGCCCAGCCGCTCGGGCAGGGCGCCATCCGCCAATTGTTCGGCCAGCGCGGCCGGCAGGTTGTGCCGCGCCAGCATGGCGTGCCGCGCCGCGCGTTCCGCCGCCGCCTGCACGCTGGGCCGCACCGCGCCCTGCGGCACCGGAGGAATCAGGATGGGGTCGGCCGGTTCCAGCCCGGCGGTCAGCTCGGTATCGCCGCCCACGCGCCGGCTGCCGAGGATGACAGCATCCTCGCCCAATTCGGCGCGGACCATCGCCATTGCCTCGGCCATGCTGGGTGCGCGAAAGAGCCTGAGCCGCATGCCGGCAGCCTAGCCCCGCATGTCTTAAAGACTGCCCACTGAGCGGATGCGCGCGCGCGGATGAATCTCCTGCTGCGCCAGCACCGTGGTGGCGGGGCGGAAGCGTTCCACAATGGCGCGCACATGGCCGCGAATACCGCCCGAGCAGACCAGCACCGGCGCTTCCCCGGCATTGGCCGCCAAATCCAGCGTGTCGCGCAGCTTCAGCATGAACTCCTGCAGCCGGCTGGGCGCCATGGCCAGTTGGCGGTCCTCGGGCGGGCCGGCCAGGCTTTCGGCAAAGGCCATCTCCCATTCACTCGAAAGCGCGATGATCGGCACCGTGCCATCCAGGCCGCGAGCTGCTTCCGAGAGTTGCCGCGCCAGCCTGGCCCGCACCACGCCCAGCATGCCCGGCAGGCTGCGCTGCCCGGCGGCGCTGGCTTCCTGCACGCCTTCCAGAATGGTTGGCAGGTCACGGATGGAAACCCGCTCGGCCAGCAGGCATTGCAGCAGCCGTTGCAGGCCGCCCAGCGTCACCTGCTGCGGCACCAAATCCGCCACCAGCTTCTGCTGGTCCTTGCCCAACTCGTCCAACAGCTTCTGGGTTTCGGCAAAGCTCAGCAGCTCGGCCATGTTCTCCCGCACCAATTCGGTCAGGTGAGTCGCCACCACGCCGGGGCAGTCCACCACCGTGCAGCCGCGGGCCAGAGCTTCCTCGCGCAGCGCTTCCTCCACCCATAGCGCCGGCAGGCCGAAGGTGGGTTCGGTGGTGCGTTCCCCGGCGATGGCCGGCGTATTGCCGGAAGGATCAATCGCCAGCAGCCGTGTGGGCCGCAGCGTGCCGCGTCCGGCCTCAATTTCCTTCACCCGCAGCACATAGGTGTCGGGCGGTAGCTCCATATTGTCCTGAATGCGGACGCTGGGCAGCACGAAGCCCATATCCTGCGCCATGCTCCGCCGCAGCGCTTTTATTTGCTCGGTCAGCTTTGGCGCATCGCCGGCGGCCAGGGAGAGCAGGCCGTAGCCCAGTTCCAGCCGCAGCAGGTCCATCCGCAGCGTATCAGCAATCGGTGCTTCGCCGACGGGTGCGGGCGGCGGCTCTGGCGCATTCACCCGCGCAGCCTCGGCCTTGCGCTTGCCCCAGGCTGCCGCGCCCACACCACCCGCCAGCGCGAAGAAGGGCAGGAAGGGCATGCCCGGCAGCAGCGCCATCACCCCCGCCGCCCCGGCCGCCATGCCCAGCGGCTTCCAGCCCCCCGCCATCTGCCGGAGCATGGCCTGATCGGCGGTGCCCTCGCCATGGCCTTTGGTGACCACAATGCCGGCGGCGACGGAAACCAGCAGCGCCGGAATCTGGCTCACCAGCCCGTCACCCACCGTCAGCGCCGAAAATGTCGTCGCCGCCTCGCCAATGCCCAGCCCCTGGCGGCCAATGCCAATGGCCAGCCCGCCCAGCAGGTTGATGAAAGTGATGATCAGCCCGGCAATTGCATCGCCGCGCACGAACTTGGCCGCGCCATCCATGGCGCCGTGAAAGGCGCTCTCCTCCTCCAACTCGCGCCGCCGCTTGCGGGCGGCATTCTCGTCAATCAACCCAGCCGAGAGATCGGCGTCGATCGCCATCTGCTTGCCCGGCATGGCATCCAGGCTGAAGCGCGCCGCCACTTCCGCGATGCGGCCGCTGCCCTTGGTGATGACCATGAAGTTGATGACGAGCAGAATGGCAAACACGATGAGGCCAACGACAACATCGCCGCCCATGAGAAAGCCGCCAAAGGCCTGCACCACATGCCCGGCGGCCTGCGGCCCCTCATGCCCATGGGTCAAAATGATGCGCGTGGTCGCCACGTTCAGCGCCAGGCGCAGCAGCGTTGTCAGCAGCAAAATCTGCGGAAAGCTGGTGAAGTCCAGCGGCCGTTCCAGGAAAAGCGCCACCATCAGAATCAACACCGAGGCGGTGATGGACAGCGCCAGCCCCATATCCAGCAGCAGCGGTGGCAGCGGCACCACCAGCACCGAAAGCAGCATGGTAACGCCGAAGGCCAGCGCCACATCGCTGCCCGGCTTTGCCCGCGCCAGCCAGCCCGGCAGCACCATGGGTCAGCCCGCGTTCTGGTAGAAGCCCGGCGGCAGCGTGGCCGGCGCCACCGGCACCGCCAGCCCCTGGGCGCGATATTCATGCAGCTTGTTGCGCAGCGTGCGGATGGAGATGCCGAGGATCTCCGCCGCCCGGGTGCGATTGCCCAGGCAATGCGTCAGCGTTTCCAGAATCAGGTCGCGCTCCACCACCTCCACCTTCTGCCCCACCAACTGCGTCACCGGCTTTTTGTTTGCGGCCACGGCATCAGGCGCATTGGGCGCAGTGGGCAGGGCGCTGGCATGCGGTACCACCGGCAGCTCAATCGCCTCCGCACCAATGGCGCCACCTTGGGCAAGCAGCACGGCGCGATGCAGCGTATTCTCCAACTCGCGCACATTGCCCGGCCAGGCGTGCTGCGCCAGCTTGATCCGCGCCTCGGCATTCAGCGCCCGCTTCGGCAGCCCATTGGCCTTGGCGAAGCGTCCGGCGAAATGCTCGGCCAGCGCCTGGATATCACCGGGCCTGTCGCGCAGCGGTGGAATGCGCAGCGCAATCACGTTCAGGCGGAAATACAAATCCTCCCGAAACCTCCCGGCCCGCACTTCCTCGGCCAAGTCGCGGTTGGTGGCGGCCAGGATGCGGCAATCCACCTTCACCGGTGCGCCGCCGCCCAGCTTGTCCACCTCGCGTTCCTGAATGGCGCGCAGCAGCTTGGCCTGCAAACGCGGATCCATTTCGCCAATCTCATCCAGCAGCAGCGTGCCGCCCTCGGCCTGTTCAAACTTGCCCTTGCGCGCCGCCACCGCGCCACTGAAGGCGCCCTTTTCATGCCCGAACAACTCGCTCTCCATCAGCGTCTCGGGCAGCGCCGCGCAGTTCAGCGCCACGAAGGGACCATTGGCGCGCTTGCTCAACTTGTGAATGTGCCGCGCCAGCACTTCCTTGCCGGTGCCGCTTTCACCGCAGATCAGCACGCTTGCCTCGGCCCGCGCCACCTGCGCGGCACGTTCCAGCAGCGCCAGCATGGCGGCGTCCTGGCACACCGGCACTTCCGGCTCGCCCGCCACCGCCTGCAACATCGCCATAATGAGATCAGCATCCGGCGGCAGCGGCAGAAACTCCTTCGCCCCCGCCCGTATGGCCCGCACCGCCGCCGCCGCATCGGCGTTGCGGCCGCAGGCAATCACTGGGCAATGAATGCGTTCCTCCGCCAGCTGCGCCACCAGCCAGCCCACATCATGCACCAGGTCGCACAGCGCCAGGTCGGCGCCATCAGCGCGCAGGCGCTCCATCGCGCCGGCCACGCCATCGGCCTGCATCAGCCGGGCACCGCGCAACTGCGCCATGCGCGCCGCCTGTCCCAGCTCACCACCCAGCGAGCCGATGATGAGAACCCGCGTCATCCGACGCGATCGGCCTTGACGATTTCCGTCATGGTCACGCCCAGCCTGTTGTCATCCACCATCACCACCTCGCCACGTGCCACCAGCCGGTTGTTGACGTAGATATCCACCGCCTCGCCCAGTTTGCGGTCCAACTCCACCACCGCGCCGCGCCCCAGCTTCAGCAGTTGCGAAACCTGCATGGTGGCGCGGCCCAACACCGCGCTCACCTGCACGGGAATGTCGTACACCGCCTCCAGGTCACGCGCCGAGGCACCGCCACCGCTGCGCATCTGCGCCGTATCGGCGGGGCTCACCGCTTCGAAATCGGGTGTCTCGGCCATCACGGGCTCCCTTGCAGGCCAAGGGCAAGCAGCACCTCGGCAATTTTTTCGCGTTGCCGCGCCAACGCCACCGCGGCCTCACCGCCGCGCCACTGCGCCCGCGCATCACCGGGTGCCAGGCTGGCATCCTCGGTCACCTCAACGCGTGTATCGCCCAGCGCCGCAGCGCAAATTTCAGCAAGGCCCGGCGCCACGCTCAGCCGCAGCCCATGCGTCTCCACCAGCACCGGCCGCAGGCTTGCCGCCAGTAAGGTTGCTGTCTCCGCCGCCAATTTCGCGCTGGCCGCCGGCAGGCTGGCATCCAGCGCCGCCAGCAGCAATTGCGCCAATTCAATGCTCGCCGTCTCGGCCGCATGCAGTGCCGCCGCCGTCGCATCCTCCAGCGCCCGCGCTACCGCCTGCAACGCCGTTGCCGCGCGCGCCTCCTCGGCGGCCTGCGCCTGCCGCAGCCCTTCGGCTATGCCGGCTGCATGCCCCACCGCCTCGGCCTCGGCCAGCAGCGCGGCGCGCTCCGCTTCGGCCGCCGCCTCGGCGCCACTGTCATGCGTCAGCAAGGGCGCGTCGAAATCCCGCACCAGCAAGCCACGCCGCAATGGCGGCACCACGCCGGCCACCATCCGCCCCGGTCGATACGGCTGAAATCCCTGCATCTCAGTACACCATCTCTTCTTCGCGCCCGTCCTGCATCACAATCTGGCCCTGTGCCGCCATGTCCTTCGCCAGCACCACAATTCCGGCCTGCGCCTCGTCCACATCCTTCAGCCGCACCGGCCCGATATTGGCGATGTCGTCCTTCAACAGCTTGGCGGCGCGCTCGGTCAGGTTCTTCAGGACCAACTCGCGCAGCGCGTCGGAGGCGCCCTTCAGTGCTAGCGCCAGCTTGTCCTTCTCCACCGCCCGCAGCAGCGTTTGCAGCCCGGTGGAATCCAGCCGCTGCAAATCCTCAAAGGTGAACATCAGGCCGCGAATACGCTCGGCAGCGTCGCGGTTGCGTTCCTCCAGCGCGCCGAGAATGCGGCCTTCCGCCTGGCGGTCCAGGTTGTTGAAGATCTCGGCCATCATCTCATGCGCATCGCGCCGCTGCGCACGCGCCAGGTTCGACATGAACTCCGCCTTCAGCGTGCGCTCCACGCCATCCAGCGCTTCCTTCTGCACCGTCTCCATGCGCAGCATGCGCATCACCACTTCCATGCTGAACCCCTCGGGCAGCAGGGTCAGCACGCGGGCCGCGTGCTCCGGCCGCACCTTGGTCAGCACCACGGCCACGGTCTGCGGGTATTCATTCTTCAGGTAATTCGCCAGCACTGCCTCATTCACATTGCCCAGCTTGTCCCACATGGTACGTCCGGCGGGGCCGCGAATTTCCTCCATGATCTGCGCCACGCGCTCGGGCGGCAGTGTCTTCAGCAACAGGCGTTCAGTGCTTTCAAAGCTGCCCACCAGCGTGCCGGCCTGGCCCATCTGCTCGGCGAATTCGCGACACAGATCCTCCACCTGCTGTGCCGGCACGCCACCCAACTGCGCCATGGCGGCCGAGACATCGCGGATTTCATCCTCATGCATTCGTGCGAACAACGAGGCCGCCAATTCCTCGCCCAAGGCCAGCAGCAAAGTTGCGGCCTTCTGCGGTCCGGTCAGCTTGCGCAATGTGCCGCTCATGTCGCCTCCGCCGGCGTCAACCAACGCCGCACCACCGCCAGGGATTCATCCGGGTGCGCCGCCACCATCTCAGCCAGCGCGGCAATGGAACTGGCCTTCAACTGCCCTTCCACATGCGCCAGCGAAACCATTTCCTCCGCACCGCTCAACTGCGGCACGCCCGGCGCACCGGGCAGCGCGGCCACGCCCGGCGCGGCGCCCGGCAACACGCCGGCCACACCCGCCGCCACCGCTTCCGCGCTCGGCAGCACGCCCTGCGGCGCCAGCGTCGCGCTCAGCCGCCCCACCATTGGCCGGCCCAGCAGCAGAATGGCGGCCAGCGCCACCAGCGCCAGCAGCGCGCTTTCCGCCAGCCGCGCCAGCATCGGCGCCGAAAGATCCATGCCCAGGAAGCTCGGCGGCGCATCGCTGCCCCCTTCGGGCGGTGCGGCGAAGCGCATGGAAACCACCTCCACCTGGTCGCCCCGCGCTTCGTTGAAGCCCACCGCGCTTTTCACCAGCGCGGTGATGCGCGCCAACTCCTCCGGTGTGCGCTCGCGCCAACGCGGCCCACCTTCCGCCGGCTCGGCAATGCCATCCACCAGCACCGCCACCGAAAGTCGCTTCACCACCGGCTGTTCGCGCAACACCGTGCGCGTGGTGCGGCCAATCTCGAAGTTGGTGGTCTCCTCCTGCTTGTTCTCGCTGCTCGCGGTGCCACCCGGCGGCGGCTCGGCGCCCGGCAGGTTGTTCGCCACCGTGGTCGGTGCCGGCTCGGCGCCGCGATTTTGCTCCTGCGTGCTCTGCGTGCTGCGCGCCACTTGGTTCTCGGGGTCGAAGCGTTCTTCCCGCGTCTCCACCCGGTCGAAATCCATCTCCACCGTGGTTTCCGCCCGCACCCGGCCCAACCCCAGCGAGCGTTCCAACATCTCCTCCACGGCACGAGACAGCCGCACCTCCTGCGCCCGGCGCAACTCATCCTGCGTTGCTGCTACCGCCGGGCCGGTCAGCGCCTGCCCGCCACGCGCCAGCAACTCACCACGGCTGTCCACAATGCTCACCTGCTGCGCCCGCAGCCCGGGCACGCCCGTGGCCACCAGATGCAGCACCGCCTGCACACCCTCTCGATCCAGCCGCTGCGCGCCGGCCATGGTCAGCACCACGCTCGCCTGCGCTTCACTCGTTTGCCGGCTGAAGGCTTCGCGCCGCGGCAGCACCAGATGCACCCGTGCCGCGCGCACGCCCTGAATGGTGCGGATGCTGCGCGCCAACTCGCCCTCCAGCGCCCGCACGCGGTTGATGTCCTGCTGGAAGGGCGTGGTGGTCAGGCTGTCGCCACGGTCAAACAATTCCCAGCCCACCGCGCCGCCAGCAGGCAGGCCTTCACGCGCCAGCATCAGCCGCAGCCGGGGGATCTGATCCATCGGCGCCAGCACCTGCGCGCCACCGGCGCTCAGCCGATAAGGCACGCGGGCGCGTTCCAGCGCGGCAACAACGGCGCCGGCGTCGCGGCTCTCCAACTCGCTATACAGCGGCGCCATGGCCGGTTCGCCGGCGCGCATGCCCAGCACCGCCAGCAGGCCCAGCACGGCCAACGCCACGCCGCCCATGGCCAATAGCCGCACCGGCCCCAGGGCACGCAGCCCCGCTACTATGCCGCCCATGTCGCCCGCCTGCGTTTTGCCGTGCCAGCCATGGGCAAACTTTGCCGCAGGGGGCGTTTAAGCCCGGTTAAGCGCGCCGAGACTCAATCCACGCTCACCACTTGGTCCATCGGCACTGCGGCGCTGCCGAACATCAGGTTCAACGCATTGCCCTGGCGCTGCACGCCGGTTGCGGTGCCCATGGCAGTCGCGCTCAGCGCCACGTTGCCGCCTGCCGCACTCACGCCCTGCACGGCAAAACTGTAGCCGCCATCGGGCATCCGCCCGCCGGCATCGTTGCGGCCATTCCAACTCCAGGTGGTGGGGGAAGTGCCCAGTGCCACGGTATCACTGCGCAGCAGCGCGCCGTTGCGGTCCAGCACGCTTACCCGCGCGGCGCTGGCAATGCCGGCCACGGGCAGCTTCAGTTCGGCGCTGCCATCCTGCAGCGGCAGCGTGCTGCCCGAAAGTTCCACCGTGCGTCCCACCAGATTGGCGCCCGTGGTCAGCGCCTGCGCCTGTTGCAGGCTGATCAGCGCGCTGAGATTGGTGTTCATGCTGATCTGTTGTTCCACCTGGGCGAAGGAGACCAGTTGGTTGGTCATCGCTGTTGGGTCCATGGCGTTGGTTGGGTCCTGGTGCTGCAACTGTGTCGTCAGCATCTTCAGGAAGGTGTTGAAGTCCCCGGCGATGGTCTTTGATGCCGCAGCGGGCGCGCCGGCATTGGCGGCGGCGGCAGTGGCGGTGCTGGCAATGCTGGTCATGCGTCGCGTCCTTGGCGTCAGATGGCAATATCAAGCAGGCCGAGCATTGCCCGTGGCTGTGGCGTGGCCTCCACCGGCAGTGCCGCGCCGCCCCAACGCTGCTGCCCGCGCCGGCCCTGCCCCTGGCTTTGTGGCTGCGTGCCCTGGCGCTCCTGCCCCAGGCTGAAGCTCATGCGGCAATGCTCCGGCTGAATGCCGGCCTGGGCCAGGGCGCGGCCCAGCTCGGGCGCATCGCGTTGCAGCAGCGCCAGCGTCTCGGGCCGCTCGGCCTGTACTTTCACTTGTGCGGCGCTGCCATCCTGTGGGCGCTCGATGCGAATTTCCACCTGGCCGAGTTCCACCGGGTCCAGCCGCACCGTCAGTTCTGCTGGCCCTTCGGGGCTCAGCACCAAGGCAACCGCCACCGGCGCCACCTGATGCGCCGGCGAAGCCATGGGTGCCGAGCGCGGCGCGCTGGTCGGGTGCGGCGCGGCATGCACCTGCGGCACTGGCGGCGGCGGCGCGGATGGCGCCTGCACGGGAGCGCTGGCTTCGGCGGCCGGCGCTTCTTCCTGCCGCGCCGAGGGCTGGGCCGCCCCTGTCTTGCGCGGTGCCAGCGGCGCTGCGGTGGCTGTGGCAGCCATCTCGGCGGGCTGGACGGGCGGCGCTGCCTGAGGCGCTTCCGGTGCGGGGGCCAAAGGGACAAGGGCCGCTGCCGCCGCTGCCGCCGCTGCTACGTCAGGTGCCGCCGCCGCCCCGCCGGGCCTACCCTGCAAGGCATCAGCCTCGCCTCCCTGGCGTGGCGTTGCCAAAGGCGGCGACGGCAGGGGAGGTGGCACCGGCGAGGGCGCCACAACCACCGTCTCCGGTTGGGCCTCTGCTGCGCTTTCCGCGGCGCGCTCAATCGCTGGGGATGCTTCCGCTTCGGCCCGCAGCTTGGGCCGGGGCAGGCTGTGGGCCGGCGTGGTGGCAGGTTCAGTCCCTGGCGCCGCATCGTCGGGCGCAGCATCCGCCGCCACGGGTTGCGCCAGCGCCTGCGGTGCCTTCCTGGCCGCCGCTGCCATTGGTCCGGCGCATGGTGCTCGCTCGTCGACGGAGGGCAATGCTGGCCGTGCTTCTGGCCTTGGCTGCGTCGGCCTTGGAGCCACTGGCGATGCGCTGGCCGCCTCAGGCGCCAGCAGCCCGGTTTCCGGCACTGCTTCGGGCATGGCCTTAGCCTCGGGCACCTGTTCAGCCACTACCTCGGCAGCATCAAGGGCTAGCCCCGCCTGCACCGTAACGGGTGCGGCATCACCCACCATGGCTGCCGGCACCGCACCGGGCGCAACCGCTGCCTCGGCCTGGCCCAGCAGCGCGGCAAAGCTCATGTCACCTGCCAGCCGCATTGGTGCGGTGGCCCCGGATTTTCCAGGCAGGCCCGGCATTGCGGGCATGAGTGACAGCGGCAGCGCGGCGTGGGCCATGGTGTTCCGTTCCGGTCGCCGGTCTCAGCGCAAGCCGCGTGCCAGCGCAAACCCCGCGCCGCCCCGGCCAGCCCTGCCGCCACCCCGGCAAAACCTGCCCCCGCCCCGGCAGCAAGCGCCGCTTCCGCACCCCATCACGCTGGCACACGGGCTGCACCACCACGCCGGAACCCCTTGCCCGCAAAGGCCCGTGCCATGTCCCTGTTCGGCTCGCTCACCACCGCCATCAGCGGCCTCAACGCGCAAAGCAACGCGCTCGGCTACATCTCGGACAATGTCGCCAACAGCCAAACCACCGGCTTCAAGCGCATCGACGCGCATTTCGAGGATTTCATCACCGCCTCGAACCACCGCAGGAACGAACCCGGCGCCGTGCTGGCCCGGCCGCAATACATGAACAACGTGCAGGGCACGCTGCAGCAAAGCCAGGAACCCCTGGCCCTGGCCATTGGTGGCGCCGGCTTCTTCGCCGTGGCTTCGGCCGCCGGCATCAACAACGGCATGCCGGTCTTCGACAACCGGCAATTCTTCACCCGCGCCGGCGACTTCCAACTGAGCAAGGATGGCTACCTGGTGAATGGCGACAACTATTACCTGCAAGGCTGGGCCGTGGATGCCGCCGGCACGCCGGACCGCACCCGCCTGGTGCCCATTCAGGTCAGCGAGCAGACCTTCACCCCCCAGGCCACCAGCACGGTCAACCTGGCCGCCAACCTGCCCGCCGATGCCACCGCCACCGCCGTCAGCACCCAGGCGCAGGTGTATGATTCGCTCGGTCGCCAGCACAGCGTCACGCTCAACTTCACCCCCGGCGCGGCCAATAGCTGGACCCTGGCGGTTGACGTACCCGACGACATCACCGCCGCCGCCCGCGGCACGGTGCAGGTGGATTTCGGCGCCGGCGCCACCCCGGCCGTGCCCGCCGGCACGCTGGGTGATTTCACCGGCGCCACCGGCAGCATCACCCCCACCGCGCTGCCCGGCGCCGGCAACCCGGCCAGCTTCACCTTCGTCACGGATTTCGGCCAAGGCCCGCAAACCGTGACGATGGAACTCGGCACCTTCGGTCAGTCCAACGGGCTGACGCAATTCGCCGGCACCGCCTTCAACCTGCGCAACCTGAGCCAGAACGGCGTGCCCCAGGGCGCCTATTCCGGCATCTCCATCCGCGAAAACGGCGACGTGGCGGTGAACTACGACAACGGCCAGTCCCGCGTTGCCGCCCGCGTGCCGCTGGTGGGCTTCAACGACCCCAGCCAACTGCAACGGCTGGACGGCCAGGCCTTCATGGCCACCAGTGATTCCGGCCTGGCCCGCATGACAGACCCTGCCTCCAACGGCGTCGGCAAGCTCGTCATCGGCAGCGTCGAGGCCTCGAACGTCGATATCGCCACCGAGTTCAGCAAGCTCATCGTCGCCCAGCGCGCCTATAGCGCCAACACCAAAATCGTCACCACCACAGACCAGATGCTGCAGGACACCATCAACATGTCCCGCTGAGGCGCGGCTTCATCTTTCGCTAACCTCCGTCTCGGCACACTGGAAAAACCATGAGCCTCGATGCAGCCCTTGGCATAGCCGGCAGCGGCCTTCTGGCGGTGCAGCGCGCACTGGCGCAGGCCAGTGCCAATATCGGCAATGCCAATACCGCCGGATACACCGCCAAGACTGTGCCGTTGCAGGCGCGGGAATCGCTTGGCCAGCCGGCCGGCGTGCTCAGCGGCCAGGCGCAGCGCGCGGTGGACCTGGCCGTGGTGGCACAGATCGGCACCAGCACCGCCGAGCAAGCCGCTGCCACGCTGCGCGAACGCCTGCTGCAAGGCGTGGAGGCGGCGCATGGCAGCGTCTCCGGCGCTGATTCCAGTTCCACCCTGGCCGACGACATTGCCGGGCTGCGCGGCGCCTTCATTGCCCTGCGCGCCAGCCCCGATGATGCCGGCGCCCAGCGCACGGTATTGCAGGCCGCCAACACCGTGGCGCAGCGCTTCAACGGCATTGGTGTGGCCGTGGCCAGCGCCCGGCAGCAGGCGCAGGACGCCATGGCCCAGCAGGTGGCGGCGGCCAATGCGGCCTTGCAGCAGATCGGCGGGCTGAACCGGCAGATCCAACTGGCCACCACGCAGGGTCAAACCACCGCAGACCTGGAAGACCAGCGCGACCAGGCGGTGCAAACGCTTTCTGCCAGCATTCCCGTGCAGGTGCTGCGCCAGCCTGATGGCGGCATGCTGGTGCTCTCCAAGGGCGGCGCCATGCTGCCCACCAACACAGGGCAGAATGCGCTCTCTCTCGCCGATGCCACCGTGGCGCCCGGCGCCTGGTATGGCGCGGGCGGCACGCTGCCGGGCATCATGCTCGGCGGCGTGGATGTTACCGCGCAACTCGGCGGTGGTGCGCTCGGTGCTGCCCAGGCGCTGCGCGACATCACCCTGCCGCGCACCCAGGCCGAGGCCGATACCGCCGCCGCCACCCTGTCCTATCGCTTCGACCAACAGGGGCTGACGCTGTTCACCACCGCCAGCGGCGCGGTGCCGGATATGGCGCAGCCCTATACCAGCGGTGGTCAGCTTGGCTTCGCCACCACCATGCAGGTGAACCCTGCCTTCACCACCAACCCGCGGTTGCTGCGGGATGGCACGCACAGCGTCGCGATCGCATCAGGTGGCGTCACCAACTTCACGCCCAACCCGCTGGGTGGTCCCGCCGCATTCAGTACGTTGGCTGACAATGTCGTGAACTTCACCTTCGGCAGCCAGGCTGCCAACGGCTTGAATTGGGCACCGATTCCAGGCGGCGGCCTGGGGCCGGATGGCACGCTGAATTCGCCCTTCAACCCACCTTCCAGCGTGCAGGACTACGCGGCAACAGCCACTGCTGTAATCGGCAATGAACGTGCGGCGGCCAGCACCGCGCGGCAGCAGGCGGCGGGGCTGCTCAGCACCTTGCAGCAGCGCTTCGCCACGCAATCCGGCGTTAGCGTAGATGCGGAGATGACGACGATGATCCAGTTGCAGCAGGCCTATGGCGCTAACGCCAAGGTGATCACCACGGTGCAGCAGATGTGGGATGTTCTGCTCAGCGCTGTACGATGAGGAGCGCTGAAGAATGGCCGTGATAGACATGCTCTCCCGCCTCAACATGGACGCAGCCGTGCTGCGCACCAGGTTGACGGCATTGACCCAGCAGACCGCCACCGGGCTGAAGACCCGCGAGCTTGGCGACCTGGGCACCGAGTTGCCACGCGCGATGGACCTGAAGGCCACCATCCAGCGCCAGCACAGCTACACCGCCGCGCTTTCCGCCGCCGCCAGCCGCGCCACCGCCACCCAGGGTGTGCTGGGCCAGTTGCAGGGCATTGCGCTGCAATTCGCCGACACCGTCGCCATCAAGCTGGACCCCACCGACAAGCAGGGCATCATCCGCGCCGCCGGCATGGCGAAGGACGCCTTGGTGCAGGTCGCCAGCCTGCTCAACAGCCAGCAGGGCGGCCAATACCTGTTCGGCGGCACCGATATCGCCAACCCGCCCATCCCTGACCCCAGCGGCATCGCCAGCGCCGGCTTCGCCACGCAAATCGCCACGGCACTCGGCACGCTGGGCGGTGGCAATGCCGCCACGGTGCTGGCCAGCGCCACAACCGCCGCGGCCTCCAACGTCGCCGGTGTCACGCCCTTCTCGGCCTTCCTCTCAGACCCCGCCACCGGCCTGAACGAACCGCGCCGCGCCGTGCCCAGCGCCGATGCGCAAACCCTGGCCTATGGCATCTCGGCCAACCGCAACGCCGCCGCCATTTCCACCGGCGCCACTACCACCGGCTCCTGGGCAAGGGACCTGCTGGGCGGGCTGGCCATGCTTGCCAACCTCACCCCGGCCAGCGCCGCCTCGCCGGCTGATTTCCGCCAACTCGCCAGCGGCCTCACCAGTTGGCTGAAGGGCGCCGAGAACACCATGGCCGAGGAAGCCGGCGCGCTCGGCCAGGCCCAGGCGCAGATCACCTCGCTGCAAGCGGTGCAGGCCAGCACCGTCACCGCCCTCACCACCCAACTGGCGGAGGCGCAGGAAGTGGACATGGCCGCCACCCTCACGCGCCTCCAGGCCACGCAAACCACCTTGCAGGCCAGCTACACGGCCATCGGCCAACTTGGCTCGCTCACCCTGGTGCAATTCCTGTGAGCCGGCCCCGCGATTCAGTGCCCGTTAATCATGCCGGCGCAATTCTGGGCGTCGCCCAAAAAACCGGTGGCGAAAGGAACAACAATGTCCACGCTCGTGCTTGAGCTGCGCCAGGGCGACATGATGGTCGTCAATGGCGCCCCCATTCGCTTCCGCAACCGCACCCGCATTGAACTGGCGGCCAAGGCGCGCTTCCTGTTCGGCAAGCAGATCATGCCGCCTGAAGCCGCCACCACCCCGGCGCGGCGCATCTACTTCGCGCTCCAGGCCGCCTACATCGGCACTGATGAAGAACGCGCCGAAGGCCTGCTCGCCGCCCGCCAGTTGATTGAGGAATTCCAGGAGGCCACAACGTCCGCCCAGGCGCGGGACCTGCTGCGCCAGGCGCTGGAACTGGCCGACGGCGATGACTGCTACCAGGCCCTCAAGCTCGCCCGGCGGGTGATGCGGCATGAGGATGAGGTGCTGGGTCTGGCCCCCGCCGTCAGCGCCCGGATGGAATCGCTGCGGCCCGAGGTGGTGCTGGCGGCGGAATAGCGCCGCCCCTGCCCGGGGTTTGACGCGCTGCAACAGCGGCGCGAAGGTCGGGCTTCATATTGCCAAAGTGATTCCGGCTTGTCCTTCACCCTGCCTCCCTGGTTGCTGGCTCCCGTGCTGCGGGTCCACCTGCTCACCGCCCTGGCTGCCTGTGCTGGCGGGGCCTTGTTTTCCCTGGCGCATGTGCCCCTGGCCTGGATGATCGGCGCCATGGTCGGCACCGCGCTGATGGCCTGGTTCCGCCCGGTGGCGGTGCATAACCGCGCCCGCCCCATGGCCATGATGGTGATGGGCACCGCCTTCGGCATGAGCTTTTCCGGCCCGGTGCTGGGTGCCGTCACCGGCGCCCTGCCGGTGCTGGCGGCGGCCGGCGCCATCACCCTCACCACCGGGCTGCTGGTGGCCCGCATGTTCACCAAGCTGGCCAAGGTCGATGCCCGCACCGGCTTCTTCTGCGGTGTGCCCGGCGGCGTCATCATCATGGTGGTACTGGCGCAGGAGGCCGGGGCCGCCGTCGCCCCCGTCACCCTCAGTCAAACCATGCGCGTGGTCACGGTGGTGCTGACCATTCCGCCGCTGCTCGGCCTCATCGCCCCGCATGGCGAGTACGACGTGTTCCATGTTGGCGGGCTGGCGGTCTGGTGGCCCGGCCTGCTGGCGCTGCTCGCCATGGCGCCGCTGGCCGCCTGGCCGCTGCGCAAGTTGGGCTTCGGCAACCCCTGGATGTTTGGCCCCTGCCTGATGAACATCGCCATTGCCGCCAGCGGCTATGGCTTCACCGGCATTCCCGGCTGGGTGGTCAGCGTGGCGCAAATCGCCATGGGGGCCACACTGGGCTCGCGGCTGACCCGCAACTTCCTGCTTTCCTCGCGTGGTCTGCTGATGGCCTCGCTGCTGTCCTCCTTCGTGCTGGTGTTTGTGCTGGGCTGGCTGGCGGTGGGGCTGGCCTGGGTCAGCGGCCTGCCCTGGCCGGCGGTAGTGCTGGGCATGGCGCCGGGCGGCATGCCGGAGATGTCGCTCACCGCCAAGGCGCTGGAATTGGCGGTGCCGCTGGTGCTGGGCTTCCATTTGGTGCGCAGCTTGCTCAGCAATGTGCTGGTCAAGCCGCTGTTCAAGCTGGGGATACGGCTGAACCTGCTGTAGCGGCCGGGCGGGCTATTCCCGCCGCAGCACCTTGTCCACCAGCAGGTCGGCCCAGGGGCGGCGCTGCACCGCGTCAAAGGCGGCGCGGAAGGCCACCTCGTCGTAATCCTCGCGCAGCCAGTCCAGAAACGGCTTCGGCGCCGCCTTGGCGTACAGCGCGAAGAAGGCGTCCAGAATCCCGGTCTTGCCCTGCTTCACATGGCCGAACTTCAGCGAAAGCTGGCCCATGGCCTGCTCCACCGGCCGGCCCTGCAGCAGCAGCCACAGGCCCGAGGCCAGCCCGGCCCGGTCGGCGCCGCTTTTGCAATGCAGCAGGGCCGGTTCGGCCATGTCGGCGAAAATCCCGGCCAGCCGCAAAATCCGGTCCTTGTGCGGGGCGCCGCGGCTTTCAAACGGCGCGTCGATATAGGCCAGCCCCAGCCGCTGCGCCTCGCGCCGGCCCAGCACGTCGCTGCCGCAGGCGTCGCGCTTGCCGCGCAGGTTGATGACGGTGCGCAGCCCATGGCGCTGCGCCGCCTCGCGCAGTTGCCAGGGCAGGGGGTGGTTGCTCCGGTAAAGCCGGCCGCTTTCCACCACACCCCAGTTGCGCCAGCCCACCCGCAGCAGGGCATGGTCCACCAGCAGGCTGTTCAGCCAGGTGGCGCTTCCTGGGGCGGGGGCGGGGGCAGGGGGCATGCCCGCGCATATGGCGCAAACCCCGCCGCCGGAACAGGGGGGAGGGGGAGCTACCCCCCCAATCGCTTGCGCATGAACACGGTGGTGCCGCCCATGAAGGGCTCGGTCCGCTCCACCGCCCAGCCGGCGCTTTGGTACAGCGCCACATTCCCGGCAAAGGCCTGGTTGGTATAAAGCCGCGCCTCGGAGAAGCCCTGGGCCAGCCCCAGCGCTTCGGCATGCGCCAGCAGGCGGCGGCCCAGCCCCTGGCGCTGATGCTCCGGGTGAATGGCCAGGTTCTCCACCAGCAGATGGTCGGCCTCGGCGATCACCTCCACCAGCCCCAGCAGCACGCCACTCCGCTCCAGCAGCGCCACCTGATGCTCGCCCACCGCCACGTCGAAATCGGCCAGCATGGGCTTGGGCTCGCGGCCTATCACCGGCACCCATTTGCCATAGGCCTGCCGGGTCAGCGCCCGCACCGCCGCCGCATCCGCCGGCCCCGCCTGCCGTATCTGCATGGCTCATCCCACCCCATTACCCTGGCAATTATGTTGTGTTCTTGGTACGTTCGCAATTCCTTTTCGGCGGAAGGTCGCAATGCCCCAACTCCCCCTCCAGCCCCGCCGCCAACCACCCGCACAGCCGCCCCCGGGCCATTTGTCCGAACAGCGCCGCCCACAACCCCGCCCGGCCATTTGTCCGAACCGCGCCCCCCGCA
>CANFIE010000015.1 GCA_947446625.1 Acetobacteraceae bacterium
AGGCGCTAGAGCAATATCCGTTCTGATGGAATCATCAGAACGGATTTCTTGCTCTAGTATCAAATAGTTATAGAGCACGAAATGCGCCCGTCAGGGCGCATAGTGCTCTAAACCCGCCCGCGCAGCCGGGCCAACACCATCAGCAGCGCGTCATAGGGCAGCGCCGGTGCCTCGCGCAGCCGCCAGCGCCAGCGCTTGGCCAGGCTGGTGGCGGCGGGAAAGGGCGGCGGCGTGGCCGCCCGCGCCGGCCATCCGGCCAGGCGCAGCAGCAGGGTGCAGCGCGGCAGGTGGTAGGCGCTGCTGGCGGCATAAACCGCCCCGGCATGGCCGCGTTGGCGCAGCAGCCGGGTGCAGGCAATGGCCGAGGCATAGGTGTCCCGCGCCGTCGGCTCCGGCAGAATGGCATCCGCCGGCACCCCCAACTCGCGCAGCAGCCCGGCCATCACCACGGCTTCCGCCGGGCCATGCCGGCCCACACCACCGGTGGGCAGGTACAGTGGATTGGCCAGCCCGGCGCCAAAACGGGCGGCGGCCTCCACCCGGCGCCGCAGCGTGGCGCTGGGCTGGCCATCTGGCCGCACCGCCGCGCCAAAAATGATGATCGCGGCTGGCGCAGGCCTCACGCCGGGGCTGCCAGCAGCAGCCGGTTCAGGCTTTGCAGCGCTTGGGCCAGGGCGGCGAAGTCCCGGTTGAAGGTTTCACGGGAAACACCATTGGCCGCCAGCGCATCGGCAATCTCGCCAATGCAGCGCTGGCCGTTGACGCGAGACAGGATGGCCGGCGCCAGCCGTGGCAGCGGCAGGCCCACCCGGGCACCGTCGAAGTTCACCGGCAGCACCCCGCTGGGCGGCATGCCCTTGGCCAGCTTCTCGCCGTCAATCTCGCGCAGTACCGGAATGCTCTCAGGGTTGTCCCATGCCGGGGCATGGGCGGGGTCATCGGCCCGCACGCAGTACACAATGTGAATGCCCATATTGCCGCACATCGCCTCGGCCAGTGCGGCGCGGTCCAGCGGCGGCAGCAGCGCCGTGCGGGCGCGCAGCCTGGGGTCGGAGAGATAGGCGTCGGGGTCGTAGCGCAGCGGTTCCATCCAGGTCTGCACCCGCAGCCCGGCGGCTCTGATCAACGCGTTGAATTGCGGCACTGTATAGGCTTGGTCACGCGGGTTCAGCAGCAGATCGTACAGCCCGGCGTCGCCGCCCTGGGTATGGTCGGTCAGCCACGGGTTCTGCCGCAGCCAGGCGGTTTCCGGCGCCTGCTTCCATAGCCGGCGGGCCAGGTCGACGCGTGCCGGCGGCGCCAGCCCGGCTTCGCCCTGTTCCGGCCCCGGCGCCAGCAGGCGCAGCGCCTCCTGCATCATGTACACCCCGGTGCGGCCGTGCGGGGCATAGACCATCAGCCCCAGGCCACCGCCCGGTGCCAGCACGCTCACCAGATTCCGTAGCCCTTCCAATGGGTTGGGCAGATGGTGCAGTACGCCGCAGCAGTCGATGTAGTCAAACGGCCCAAGCCCGCTGCCGGCCAACTCCAGGATGCTGCCCGGGTTGAAGGTGATGTTGGTGAGTCCGCGCACCTTGGCCCGCGCCTCGGCCACCTGCCGGGCGGCGGCCGAGCGATCATACCAGGTCACGCTGCCTGGCCGGCCGGCATTGGCCAAATGCTGCGCCAGCATCAGCGTGCCATCGCCGCTGCCGCCCCCGGCCATCAGCGCCCGCAGCGGCTGGCTGCGCGGCCGGCGGGCGCCGAATACCCAGTGGTCCACCTCCAGCAAGTGGCTGGGGCTGCCCACCACCATGCGCTTCGCCTCGTCGCGCGGGTCGCGCAGCGGGTAGGGGAAGGCTTCGTATTGCGCGGCCAGGTGGGCGTCGGTGGCATCGGTCATGCCCAGGTGCATAAAGCCGCTGGCCGGGAAACGGGAGGGGCCTTGCGCGGCTTTCCTTCATCCGGAGGAGGGGGAAACCGCTCTAAGCCGTTGCTGGCGAGGCCCGGGCCACGTATCTAGCGGGGATGCGCCGCTTCGTCCTTCCGGTCTCTCTCGCTGCCCTCCTGGCCCTGCCGGCTGCTGCCCAGCAGCCACAGCCTGGGCCGCGTAAGCTTGGGCAATACCAGGGCTGGACCGCAGCCACCTTTTCCGAGGCGGGGCAGAAGATCTGCTACATCTTCGCCCGCGCCAGCCGGGCCGAGGGCGTGGCCAACCGCCCGGCCAACCAGGTGCTGCTGACCGTGACCCACCGGCCTCAGGGGCGAGACCAGGTGGCGCTGCGGGCCGGCTACCCCTACCCGCGCAATGCCGAGGTGAAGGTCCAGGTCGGCGGCACCGAATTCACCTTCTTCACCAATGCCTCGGACGCGCATGGCCGCGACGGCGCCGCCGTGGTGCGGGCGCTGCGCAGTGGGCGCGAGGTGTTGGCCCGTGGCCCGGGGCCGAATGGCCGCGGCACTGCGAATGATGCCTTCCCGCTGCCCGGCTTTACCCAGGCCTATGATGCCATGGCGCGGGAATGCCCGGCCAATGCCGCCGCGCACCCGCCTGCCGCTCCCGCACATCCGCCGGCGCGGCGGTAATGGAACAGGAACTTTCGGCCGCCGAGCGCGACCGGATTCTGGCCAAGGCGGCGCTGTTTGCCCCGCCCCCGGCCCAGCTGGAGGATGGCCGCCGCGAACTGGTAGGCCTTTCGCGCGACGAACTGATCGCCGAGATGGTGGCGATTGGCGAAAAGCCGTTCCGCGCCAAGCAGTTGTGGCACTGGATTTACCACCAGGGGAAGACCGACTTCGCCGAGATGAGCAGCATCGCCCGGCCGATGCAGCAGAAGCTGGCCGAGCGTTTCGTGGTGGGCCGCCCGAGCGTGACCACCGAGCAGACCAGCACCGACGGCACCCGCAAATGGCTGTTCGCCTTCCGCGACGGCCAGCAGGTGGAGACGGTCTATATCCCCGATGACGAGCGCGGCGCGGTCTGCATCTCGACGCAGGTGGGCTGCACGCTGAGCTGCCGCTTCTGCCACACCGGCACCCAGCGGCTGACCCGCAACCTGGGCGCGGCCGAGATTGTCGGCCAGTTCATGGCCGGGCGAGACAGCTATGGCGAATGGCCCAGCCCGAAGGACGAGCCACGGTATCTCTCCAACATCGTGGTGATGGGCATGGGCGAGCCCATGTACAACTACGAGAATACCGCCAAGGCGCTGCGCATCATCATGGATGGTGAGGGCATTGGCCTGTCGCGCCGGCGCATCACCCTCAGCACCAGCGGCGTGGTGCCGATGATGGACCGCTGTGGCGCGGAGCTGAACGTCAACCTGGCGGTTTCCCTGCATGCGGTGACGGATGAGCTGCGCGACAAGATTGTGCCGCTGAACCGCAAATACCCGATTGCCGAGTTGCTGGACGCCTGCCGCCGCTACCCCGGCGCCAGCAATGCCCGCCGCATTACCTTTGAATATGTGATGCTGAAGGATGTGAACGACAGCGAGGCCGAGGCGCGGGAGTTGATCCGGCTGCTGAGGGGCCTGCCGGCGAAGGTGAACCTGATACCCTTCAACCCTTGGCCCGGCGCGCCGTTTGAAACCAGCACCCGGGCGCAGACCGAACGCTTTGCCGATGTGCTGAACGCGGCGGGCTATTCCAGCCCCATCCGCCGGCCGCGTGGGCGCGATATCATGGCCGCCTGCGGCCAGTTGAAGGCCGATGTGGAGAAGGGCGCGGCCTAACGTTCCCGCCGCACCGCCTGCAACAGCACCGCCGTGTGGTGGTGGCCAGTTTGCGCGTGCATCAACTGGCCGGAAAGCCTGACCCGCCGGCCGAGCAGCGGCACCAAGGTCTGATATTGCCCTGCTTCCAGCAGCAGTTGCAGGCGCGGCATCTGATGTTCCGCCTCCTCCTGCACGGTGCTGCCCTGGGTCACGCAAATGGGCGTGGCCGGGCGCAGCAGAAACGGGGTTTCGGCCCGGTCGCCCTCGGCCACGCTGCTGTAGTTCGGCGGGCCGGGTAACACCACGCGTTCCAGCACACCTTCCAGCCGGACCCGGCCCTGGTAGGAAAGGCAGGCCGCCTGGGCCGAGGTGGTGAAGGCCAGCAGTGCCGCCAGCCAGCGAATCACGACTTTGCTTGCCACAGCCCCAGCAGTGCGCCGGTTGGGTCGCGGAAAATCCCCAGCCAGCCCATGCCCAGCACTTCGGTCTTCGGCACCACAAGGCTGGCGCCCAGTGCTTCGGCCTGGGCCAGGCTGGCCGTCAAATCGGGCACCGCCACATAGGGCAGCCATATGGAGGGTGTGTTGGGCACAGGTGAGACCAGCATGCCGCCGCCCCTGCCTTCGCCGGTATCGATCAAGGTGTAGGTGCCGCCATTCGGCAGGGGCACATCCCGCAACTGCCAGTCGAACAGGGCGCCGTAGAAGGCCTTGGAGGCGGGCAGGTCGGCGCTGGAGAGTTCGACATGGACGAAGGGGTTGGGCATGGCCGGCTATTCTTCACTGGCGCCGGTTTCCGGCACCACCCGGGCCCACAGGGCAATCTCGGTGTCGAGGTAGCGCTTGTAGTCATCCACGCTGCCACCGGTGGGCCAGGCGCCCATCTGGTCGATCCGGCCGGCCACGCCGGGGTCGCGCAGCGCGGCGTTGATGGACTGATTGAGCCGCTGCACCGCGGCGGGCGGAGTGCGGGCCGGGGCCATGATGCCCTGCCAGATGCCGATGTCGAAGTCGCGCGGCAGCAGGCCGGTTTCACCCGCCGTGGGAATCTCGGGCAGTTGCGCAGAGCGGCGGGCGGTGGTGACGGCGATGCCGCGCACCCGGCCTTCACGCGCCATGGGCAGGGCGGTGTTCAGTGCGTCGCACATGAACTGCACATTGCCGGCGGCAACATCAGTCAGCGCCGCGGCGGTGCCGCGATAGGGCACGTGTACCGCCTCCACGCCCAGGTGCTTCATGATCATGAAGGCCTGCAGGTGGCTGGCATTGCCAACGCCGCCGCTGGAATAGCTGATCTTGCCGCTATTCGCCTTGGCCCAGGTGATGAAGCTGGCGGCGTCGCGCAGCGGTAGGCCGGGATTGGCGACCAACAGCGAGGGCGCGGCGGCGGTGAGCGCCACCGGGGTCAGGTCGCGCAGCACGTCATAGGCCAGGCGGCGGTACAGCGCGCGGCTGATGGCGATGGAGGAAGTGTTGTAGAGCAGGGTATAGCCATCGGCATCGGCCTTGCTCACTGCCTCGCCGGCAATGTTGCCATTGGCGCCGCCGCGATTCTCGATGATGACGGGCTGGCCAAGGTCCACCGCCATGCGTTCGCCGATGACGCGGGCTAGCACATCGGTGGGGCCGCCGGCGGGGAAGGCCACCACCAGCTTGATGGGCCGGTTGGGGAAGCCGGGCTGGGCCAGGGCCGGCGTGGCCAGGGGCGCCATCAGCGGGGCGAGCAGCAAGGTGCGGCGCGTGGTCATGCGTTTTCTCCCATATGGTCCGGTTGGCCGGCCAGCAGGCGTTTTACCGTGTATTCCATCACTGTTGCACCATGTTGGTTCACCACCCGCACGGCGCTGGTCACCACGGCGCGGTTGCCCTTGCTGGTGGGGGTAACCTCGGTGATCTCCACCTGGGCATGAATGGTGTCTCCCACCCGCACCGGGGCCAGCGGGCGCATGTCGCTCTCCAGCATGGCCAGGCCGGTGCCATGCACCATGCCGCGCAGCAGCAGGCCCTCGATCAACGCGTAGGTCAGCACGCCCGGCACCGGGCGGCCGCCCATGGCGTTGGGGTGGGTTACGTCCACGAACAATGGTTCCTGCATGCCCGTCAGCGCCACGAAACCCATCAGGTCATGTTCCGTGACGGTGCGGCCAAAGCTGCGGAAGCGGTCGCCCTCGGCGAGTTCCTGCCAGTGGAAGCCTTGGCCCAGCAGGGGTGGTGTGGTGGTTGGCATGGCGTCTCCTTGGTGGGCAGCAGAGGCGGGGTGGCGTCAGGTGTCAACGCGGGTTGACGCCTGGGCGGTGCTGGCGCCCCCTGCGCGGCATGGCTGATTCTCCGCGCCCCGCCCTGGTTCTGGTGCCCATCGGGCTGATGGCTTTTGCCAGCTACACCACCGGTTCCGGCATGCGCCTGCTGGACCCCTTGCTGCCCATGGTGGCCGGGGAGTTTGGCGTTACGGTGGCCGGGGCGGCCTGGTTGGTGGCGGGGTTTCTGCTGCCCTATGGGTTGGGGCAGTTGGGCATTGGCCCGCTGGGCGACCGCTACGGCAAGCTGCGCGTGGCCTGCCTGGCGGTGCTGGCCTATGGCGCGCTGATGTTGCTGAGCAGCCTGGCCGGCAGCCTGAATTCGCTGACCCTGTTGCGCGTGTTCGCTGGGCTGGCGGCGGGGGCAGTGATTCCGCTGCTGATCGCGCATCTTGGGGACGTGGTGCCCTATGCCGAGCGCCAGGCGGTGATTGGCCGGTTCAGCACCGGCATGGTGATGGCGCAGCTGATCACCGGGCCGATTGCCGGCGTGCTGGGCGGCCTGCTGGGCTGGCGCTGGGTGTTCTGCCTGCTGGGGGTGCTGGCGCTGCTGGCCGGCAGCTTGCTGGTGCGGCGGCTGGGCCTGGGCATGCTGCGGGCGCGGCCCGGCACCGCCCCGGCCCAGCGCACGCTGGAAGGCTATGCCGTGCTGCTGCGCCGGCCTGCCGGGCGCTGGCTGATGCTGACCAGCTTTTGCAACGGCTTCTTCCTGTTCGGCGGGGCTTTTCCGTTTGTTGGCTCGTATCTGATCGAGCGGTTCGGGCTTTCGGCCGCGGCTGCCGGCCTAGTGGTGGCGGGGTTTGGCCTGGGGGCCTTTGCCTATACAAGGCTGGCGCGGCGGCTGGTGGGGTATTTCGGCGAAAGGCGGCTGCTGTTGCGCGGCGGGCTGGGCCTGGCGCTGGGGCTGCTGGGGTTGGCGCTGGCGCCTGGCTGGCCGCTGGTGCTGCTGTTGCAGGTGTGGCTGGGCATGGCGTTCTACATGTTCCACGGCGTGTTGCAGGCCCGCGCCACCGAGGTGTTGCCCGAGGCCCGGGGCACCGCCATGGCGGGCTTCGCCATGTCGCTGTTCCTGGGGCAAAGCGCCGGGTCGCTGGCCTTTGGGCTGGGGATAGGCTTGCTGGGCTACCAGGGCTCCTTCGCCCTGGCTGCCCTGGGCACGCTGGGCCTGGCGCTCTGGGCCCGCACCGGGGTGCCGGTGAAGGGCAAGGGGGCCTGAAGCGGCCCTGGTACTTGCCCTTGCTGGGGGCGGGCGCTATCTGCCGCGCAGATTGGCAAGGAATGGTGGGCGCGATGCGCGTGAAGGACGTGAAGAAGGTTGTGCTGGCCTATTCGGGCGGGCTGGACACCAGCGTGATCCTGAAATGGCTGCAGACGACCTACAAGTGCGAGGTGGTGACCTTCACCGCCGACCTGGGCCAGGGCGAGGAGCTGGGCCCGGCACGCGACAAGGCACTGCTGCTCGGCATCAAGCCCGAGAACATCTTCATCGACGATCTGCGCGAGGAATTCGTGCGGGACTTCGTGTTCCCGATGTTCCGGATGAATGCGCTGTACGAGGGCATGTATCTGCTGGGTACCAGCATCGCCCGGCCGTTGATTGCCAAGCGGCAGATTGAGATTGCCGAGCAGGTGGGCGCCGATACGGTGTGCCATGGCGCCACCGGCAAGGGGAATGACCAGGTTCGGTTCGAGATCGGCTACTATTCGCTGAAGCCGGATGTGAAGATCATCGCCCCCTGGCGCGAATGGGAGCTGACCAGCCGCACCCGGCTGATCGAGTTCGCCGAGGCGAACCAGATCCCCATTGCCAAGGACAAGTACGGCGAGGCCCCGTTCAGCGTGGATGCCAACCTGCTGCACAGCTCCTCCGAGGGGAAGGTGCTGGAGGAGCCCTGGGACGCGCCGCCCGAGATGGTGTGGCAGCGGACCATTCGGCCCGAGGATGCGCCGGATGTGGCCGAGGAGATCACCATTGATTTCCACCAGGGCAACCCGGTGGCGATCAATGGCGAGGCGATGTCTCCGGCGACGCTGCTGACCAAGTTGAACGCCCTGGGCAAGGCCAATGGCATTGGCCGGCTGGATTTGGTGGAGAACCGCTTCGTGGGCATGAAGTCCCGCGGTTGCTACGAAACGCCGGGCGGCACCATTCTGTACGTGGCGCACCGCGCGATGGAGAGCATTACGCTGGACCGCGAGGCCGCCCACCTGAAGGACAGCCTGATGCCGAAATACGCCGAGCTGGTGTATAACGGCTTCTGGTTCAGCCCCGAGCGGCGGATGCTGCAGGCGCTGGTGGATACCAGCCAGGCGAGCGTGAGCGGCCAGGTGCGCCTGAAGCTGTACAAGGGCAACACCATCGTCACCGGCCGCCAGAGCCCGAACAGCCTGTACAGCATGAAGCATGTGACGTTTGAGGACGACCAGGGCGCCTATGACCAGTTCGACGCCCAAGGGTTCATCAAGCTGAATGCGCTGCGGCTGCGGCTGGGCGCCATGGCAGGGCGCAAGGGCGGCGGGCTGTAAGCTTTCGGCCGCACAAGACCGAGCGGGGTCAGTCGATCTTCATCCCCGTCTCGGTCACAATCTGCCGTACCACGGCGCGGTCGCGCCGGATGATGGCGCCGAAGGCCTCAGCGCTGGCGCTGACCGCGTCATTCCCGGTCAGCGCCAGGCGGCGCACCGTCTCGGCATCGGTGGTGGCGTGGGCCAGGGCGGCTTCCAGCCGGGCGCGAATGGGCGCCGGCGTGGTGGCGGCGGCGAACAACCCGTTCCAACTGGTCAGGTCAAAGCCCGGAAAGGTGGCTGCCATGGGCGGCAGGGCGGCCAGGGTGCCGCGCTGCTCGGCGCTGGTCAGGGCAATGCCGGTGGCCCGACTGTCATCAATGAAGGGCTTGATGGAATTGGCGGTGATGATGACGGCGTCGATATTGCCGGCGCCACAGTCCCGCGCCGCATCCGCGCCACCGCGATAGGGCACGTGTTCCAGCCGGATGCCGGCCTTTTGCGCCAGCAGCACCCCGGCCAGGTGGCCCGGCGTGCCAATTCCTGGGGTACCATAGGTGGCGCCGGGCGTGGCCTTCACCGCCGCGATGAAGCTGGCAAGGTCGGTCGCCGGAAAGCTTTTGCGGGTGGCGAGGACATAGGGCAGCGCCACCGCCTGGCCGATGGGGGCGAAGTCGGTCTCGTAGCTGAAGGTCAGCCCATGGTGGATGAGCGGCACCACCACGAAGGCGAAGCTTTCAAACAGCAGGGTGTAGCCATCGGCCGGGGCCTGCACCACCAAGCCGGCGGCAATGGTGCCGCCCGCGCCGGTGCGGTTTTCCACAATGATGCTGCCGCCCAGGTATTCGGCCATTTTCGGCGCCACCAGCCGGGCCACCGTGTCGCTCTGCCCGCCCGGGGAATAGGGCACCACCATGCGAATGGGCCGGTTGGGGAAGCCGGGCTGGGCCTGCGCCAAGGCGGGCAGGGCAAGGCCGGCAAGCAGGGTGCGGCGGTGCATGGTGGTTCCTCCCGGTTATGGCCGGTTGGGTGATTACACCCTGGGCGGCGTGGCGCTAGGGTCTGTCAGACGCTCACTAAAGCGTCTGACAGACCCTATGCCTTTGTTCGAGCGGCTGATTCACGCCGCCGGTGTTTCCACCGGCGACGATCAGACGCTAGTCTCGCCGCCATGCTGTACCAACCCACCGCCTTCCAGGAAGCCCGGCCCGAGATTCTGCACCCGCTGATTCAGGCGGCGCGGCTGGCCATGCTGGTTTCCAACGGCCCCGAGGGGCTGCCGGACATCACCCATTTGCCGCTGGTGCTGGAGCCCGGGCAGGGGCCGCAGGGCACGCTGTACGGCCATGTGGCGCGGGCCAACCCGCATTGGCACCGGCTGGCCGAGGCCGGGCGGGCCACGGCGGTGTTCACCGGGGCCGAGGCCTATGTCTCGCCCAATTTCTATCCCTCGAAGGCCGAGCACCACCGGGTGGTGCCCACCTGGAATTACGAGGCGGTGCACGCGGTGGGCAGCATCGAGATCATCGAGGCGCCGGAGGAATTGCTGAACCTGGTGACGCGATTGACCGACCATAGCGAGCGCGCCCAGGCCCGGCCCTGGCAGGTGCGCGAGGCGCCGCAGGATTTCATCTATGCGCAGCTGCGCGGCATTGTGGGCCTGGCGCTGCGGATTGAGCGCCTGGCCGGCAAGCGCAAGCTTTCACAGAACCGCGGCGCGGCCGACCGCGAGGGCGCCATTGCCGGCCTGGCCGGCAGCGAGGATGCGCGCGACCGTGCCGCCGCTGCAGCCATGACAAAGGCCGCCAAGGGCGAGTAGGCTGCGGGCAAGCAAAAGCCCTCGGAGCGTCCCTGATGTCCACCTCTCGCCGCACCCTGTTCGGCACCGCCGCGCTGGCGGGTGCCGCCGCCGCCGCCGCCGCGCCTGCCCCGGCGCAGGCCGCCACGCTGTTCAACCTGCCGCAGGTCACCATTCCCGTGGTCGGCATGGCCGAGACCTTTCCGGTGCGGCGGATTTACTGCATTGGCCGCAACTACGCGGCACATGCCCGCGAAATGGGCAGCGACCCCACGCGCGAGCCGCCCTTCTTCTTCCAGAAGCCCACCGATGCCATTCAGTTCGTGGCGCCGGGCACGGTGGCGGACCATGCCTACCCGACGCTGACGCGGAACTACCATTATGAGGTGGAGCTGGTGGCGGCGCTGAAGTCGGGCGGGCGCAACATCAGCCGGGAACGCGCGCTGGAGCATGTGTTCGGCTATGCCGTGGGGCTGGACATGACCCGGCGGGATTTGCAGCGCTTCATGGGTGACCAGAAGAAGCCCTGGGAGATTGGCAAAAGCTTCGACAGTTCGGCGCCGATCGGGCCGATCCATCCGGTGGCGCGGGTTGGGCATTTCACCAAGGGCGCCATCAGCCTGGCGGTGAACGGGGTGGTGAAGCAGAACGCCACGCTGGAACACATGATCTGGAGCGTGGCGGAGCAGATCGCCCAGCTTTCCGAGGCCTTCGAGCTGCGGGCCGGCGACATCATCTATTCCGGCACACCGGAGAATGTGGGGCCGGTGGTGAAGGGCGATGTGCTGCTCTGCAAGATCGCCGGGCTGCCCGATCTTTCGGTGAAGATCGTTTAGCCGGAAATCGGCAACCCCATGGCCTGGCGGGCAAAGGCGCGCTTGAGGGCGGGGATGCGGTCCACCGCCGCCAGGCCCAGGCGGCGGGCCCAGCGCACCGGGGGAATGCTGTTGCTGAACAGCCGCTCCAGCGCGTGCATGCCCAGCAGCATGGCCAGGGTATCGGGCCGGCGGGCCGCCTGGTAGCGGGCCAGCAGGTCGGGCGCGCCCAGATCCTCGCCCCGGACATGCGCTTCGGCCAGCAGGTCGCACAGCGCGGCCACGTCGCGGAAGCCCAGGTTCAGCCCCTGGCCGGCAATGGGGTGCACGCCATGCGCGGCATCGCCCACCAGGGCCAGACGCGTGCTGGTCCAGCGCGAGACATGCAGGGCCGAGAGCGGATAGGACCAGCGGCGGCCGATGATGCTGACGGCGCCAAGATGGTCGCCCAGGCGGCGGGCCAGTTCACGCGCGAAGGCAGCGTCATCCAGCGCCAGCATGCGGCGGGCCACCGGGTGGCTGTCGGCCCAGACGAAAGCAGAGGCATGCGGGAAGGCGGCGGTGCCGAAGTCACGGCCATCGGCCAGGGGCAGTTGGGCGAAGGGGCCGGCGGGCAGGAATTGCTCCAGCGCCACGCCATTATGTGGCAGTGCATGCGCGAAGGCGCCGACCATGGCGGTCTGGTGGTAGTCCAGCTTCGTCGCGGTAATGCCGGCCGCACGGCGTAGGGCTGAGTTGCGGCCCTCGGCGGCGACCACCAACTGGGCGCGGATGCTGCGGCCATCGGCCAGGGTCAGCAGGGCGCCAGTGGCGGTGCGCTCGGTGCTGGTCACCGCCACCGGAGCCAGCACGGGCACGCTCTCCAGGGCGCGGTTCAGCGCCACGCGCAGGGCGCGGGCTTCCAGCATGTAGCCGAAGGGGCCGTCGCTGACCTCGGCGGCGTCGAAATGCAGCTTGAGCGGCGAGGCGGGCTGGCCGGGCAGGCCATCGGCCACGCGGATTTCCTGGATGGGCCCCGGCGTATGCGGCAGCAGCGCCCAAACCCCGGCGGCTTGCAGCAGGTGCTGCGAGGAGCGCGCGATGGCGTAGGCCCGGCCGTCAAAGGTCGGAAGTTCCATGGGGTGCAGGGGTTGGCGGTCCAGCACCATAACCGGCACGCCCCGGGCGTGCAGGGCGGCGGCCAGGCTGGCGCCGACCGGGCCAGCGCCAACGATGCAAACGGTGGTCTCAAGGGGTGCGGTCATGTCCCTCTGTTTGCCACTGGCGGGCGAGCAGGTCCATGCGGCAGCGATTTGCGCGAAATGAATCCATAAGCACAAAAAGAAGGCAATTAATCTTTAACCGACGCACGCAATGTAACCGTTTCGTCTCACTTTCGGGCTGGCACGATAATTGGATCCCCTAACTCACCAAACGTTTACGAAGCTGGAGGTTATCCATCCGATGAAGCTGATCATGGCAATCATCAAGCCGTTCAAGCTGGACGAAGTGCGTGATGCGCTGACCCCGCTTGGTGTGCAGGGCCTGACTGTTACCGAGGTGAAGGGCTTTGGTCGCCAGAAGGGCCAGACCGAAATTTATCGTGGTGCCGAGTATCAGGTCAGCTTCCTGCCCAAGCTGAAGATCGAAGTGGCCGTGCCCTCCGCCATTGCGGATGTGGTGGTCGAGGCGATCATCAACACGGCGCGTTCGGAGAAGATCGGCGACGGCAAGGTCTTCGTCTTCGACCTGGAGCGTGCCGTGCGTATCCGCACCGGCGAGACCGACGACGCGGCGCTGTAGCGCCAGCCGCCACCTGCCCCTTTTTGACCCAAGACCCAGGGATATGAATACGATGAGGATGCTAGCCCGCGCGCTGCCCTTGGCAGCCGCCACCTTCTTCGCCGCCGCGCCGGCCTTTGCCGAGGACGCCAAGGTTGATACCGGTGATGCCGCCTGGATGCTGACCAGCACCGCCCTGGTGCTGTTGATGACCATCCCGGGCCTGGCGTTGTTCTATGCCGGCATGGTCCGCAAGAAGAACGTGCTGGCCACCATGGCGCAGAGCTTCGCCATCACCGCCATTGTGACCGTGGTTTGGGCGGTGCTGGGCTACAGCCTGGCCTTTACCGACGGCAACCCCTACATCGGCGACCTGTCCAAGGTGCTGCTGAGCGGCTTGGCCGAGAACTGGGACAAGCCCTTCACCCTGGGCAGCGGCGACGCCGCGGTGGCCACCACCATCCCTGAATCGGTCTTCCTGATGTTCCAGATGACCTTTGCCATCATCACCCCGGCGCTGATCACCGGCGCCTTCGCCGACCGCATGAAGTTCTCGGCGCTGGTGGTGTTCAACGTGCTGTGGAGCGTGCTGGTCTACAGCCCGGTTTGCCACTGGGTCTGGCAGCCCACCGGCTGGATCTTCGCCCTCGGCGCGCTCGACTTCGCCGGTGGCACCGTGGTGCACATCAATGCCGGCGTGGCTGGCCTGGTGGCCGCCATTGTGCTGGGCAAGCGCGTTGGCTACGGCAATGACAACATGGCGCCTCACAACCTGGCCTTCGCCGTCATCGGCGCGTCCATGCTGTGGGTTGGCTGGTTCGGCTTCAATGCGGGTTCCGCCGTGGGCGCCTCGGGCGGCCGTGCGGGCATGGCCATGCTGGTCACGCAGCTTGCCGCTGCTTCGGCCGCGCTGTCCTGGGCGCTGGGCGAATGGATGACCAAGGGCAAGCCCTCGGTCCTCGGCCTGATCTCCGGCGCTGTTGCCGGCCTGGTTGCGATTACCCCGGCGAGCGGCTTCGTGCTGCCCGGCCCGGCACTGATCATCGGCCTGGTTGCTGGCCTGGCCGGCTTCTGGGGCGCCACTGGCCTGAAGCACATGCTGGGCTATGACGACAGCCTGGACGCCTTCGGTGTGCACGGCGTGTGCGGCATTGTCGGCGCGCTGCTGACCGGTATCTTCGCCTACGGCCCGCTCTCGGCCACCACGGCTACCCCGGCCGGCTACTCGGGCAGCTTCGACCAGTTCATGCTGCAGGTTTACGCTGTGGCAGCGGTTGCCCTGTATTCGGCGGTGGCCACCTTCATTCTGCTGAAGGTGACCGACATTGTGGTTGGCCTGCGGGTCAGCACCGAGGATGAGCGCGAAGGCCTGGATGTGACCCAGCACGGCGAACGCATCGCCTGAGGCTTACCGCTACCAACCATGGGCCGTGGCGCGCTTGCCACGGCCCATGAATATCCAGTCTTTATTGAACAATAGCCGAGGAAAGGCATCTGAAATGACCGAAGCCACTGCCAATGCCGGGATGGGCCGCACGTTCCGCCGCCTGGCAACCGGTGCCCTGGCCGCTGCCGCTGCCATGCTGCTGCCGGCGCCCCAGGCCCAGGCATTTGAGATTGAAAACCCGGCTCTGGTGGTGACCGCCACGCCGTCGCTGACCAGCGACTATCTGTTCCGCGGCCTGAGCCAGACCCGCAGCCGCCCGGCCCTGCAGGGCACGGTGGATGTGGAGCACAGCAGCGGCGTTTATGTCGGTGCCTTCATCAGCAACGTGGCGTTCCAGGGCAGCAATGCCGGCACGGAAATCGACGCGCTGGCCGGCTACCGCACCGAGCTGTTCGGCATCAAGTGGGATATCGGTGGCGTGTACTACACCTACCCCGGCTCCTACACGCGCGGCGTGGCTGAGCTTTCCTTCGTGGAAGGCGTGATCAAGGCCACGAAGGACCTGGACGTTGTGAAGCTGATGGGTACCTTTGCCGCTTCGCCCAACGCGTTTGGCCGTTCGGGCGCGGGCTTCTACTTTGAAGCCGGTGCCGATGTGCCGCTGCCCTTCGAGTTCGTCGGCAACCTGCGTCTCGGCCGCTGGGAACTGGAGCGCAACACGCGCTTCGGCACCCCGGACTACACCTGGTACAGCGTGGGCGTGACCCGTGAACTCTACGCCGGCATCACCCTGACGGCGGGCTGGACCGGCACTGACATCGCCAAGCGCAACTGCATCCCCACCACCTCGTCTCCGCGTGGGCAGGATGTTTGTGGCGGTCGCTTCATGGCGACGCTCAGCCGGGCTTTCTGAGCCCTTCGGCTGCATGAGAAAGGGGCGTCAGCCGCAAGGCTGGCGCCCTTTGCCGTTTCAGGGCCGCGCGCAGGTATTCAGGCCCAGCAGCGCATAGGGCGGGCACCAGCGCAGCAGGCCGGTACCCAGCGGAACCAGACCCAGCAGGCCCCACCAGCCTATGGCCGGTACCAGCAGGCCCGCGAGCAACAGCCCCAGGCCGAGCACGATCCGCAGGCCACGATCCAGCCCACCAACATTCGCTGTCATCATCCTGTTTCCTTCTGGCGAGGCTGGCAGCCTGCCAGTTGCCGCGCCCTGCCACCTTGCGCGGGCGCAATTGGGCTACAGCATCTCCAGCGGGCGCTTGCGGCGGGGCGGCGGAAAGGCCGCATCCAGTTCGGCCAGGTCCTCGGGCGTGAGGGTGAGGCCGGCGGCCTTGGCGTTGTCGTGCACATGCTCGGCCCGGCTGGCCTTGGGGATGCTGATGACCCCGGGGGTGCGCAGCGTCCAGGCTATGGCGACCTGGGCCGGGCTGGCACCATGCCGCGCCGCCACCGCCCGCACCGCCGGCTTGCCCAGCAGGCTGCCCTGGCCAATGGGGGTATAGGCCATGATGGCCATGTCGCGCTGGCGGCAGAAGGGCAGCAGGTCATACTCCGTGCCGCGGGCCTGCAGGTTGTAGAGCACCTGATTGGCGGCGCAGTCTGGCAGGCTGGAGCCGAGTTCCTCCAGGTCCTCCACATCCAGGTTGGAGACACCCCAGAGGCCAATCTTGCCCTGCTGCTGCAGGCGGCGCATGCCGGCCACGGTTTCGGCCAGCGGAATGCCACCGCGCCAATGCAGCAGATAGAGGTCGATACGCTCGACCTTCAGGCGCTTCAGGCTGCGGTCGCAGGCCGCCACCAGCTTGGTACCGCCGGCATTGTGCGGATAGACCTTGGAGACGAGGAACACCTCGTCTCGCCGACCTGCGATGGCTTCGGCCACCACCGTCTCGGCGCCGCCATCGGCATACATCTCGGCGGTGTCGATCAGGGTGAGGCCAAGGTCGAGGCCTTGCCGCAATGCGGCCACCTCGGCCTGGCGGTTAGCGCTGGCTTCCCCCATGTGCCAGGTGCCCTGGCCCAAAGCCGGTACCCGGCGGCCCTCGGGGGTGCCATCATGCAGCCGAACGGTCTTCATTTCGCTATCCCTCCGCCTATGGGTATGATCGCCAGCATGCGCCGAACCACAAGCCCCGCCCAAGCCCATGGCCGATAACGCCACCCTGGCCAGCCTGCTGGCCCGCATTGCCCGCGCCGACCACGCGGCGTTGCACAGCCTTTACCAGGCCGAGGCCGAACGGCTGTTTGGCCTGACCAATGCCATTCTGCGCAACCGCGAGGCGGCGGCCGATGCGCTGCACGATGCCTTCCTGCGGGTGGCGGAGCGGGCTGGGCAATACGACCCGGCGCAGGGCGATGCAGCAGCCTGGCTGGGCGGCCTTGTGCGCTATGCCGCGCTGGAGCAGGCGCGGCGGCGCGGGCGCGAGCGGCCGAGCGACGACCTTATGCTGGGCGATGCCGCCCTGGCGCCAGAGGCGTTGGAGAAGGTGCTGGCCGGGGCGGAGCGCAAGCGGCTGCACTGGTGCCTGGCGACGCTGGAGGAGAAATATCGCCGCGGCATTCTGCTGGCCTATGTGCACGGGGTTTCGCACGCGCAACTCAGCGCGCGGCTGCACTTGCCCATGGCTTCCGTGCGGGGCTGGATCCGCCAGGGCCTGCTGACGTTGCGGGACTGCGCCCCATGATCCCGACCGACCCCGAGGCGCGCGAAGGCCTGGCGGCCGAATTTGTGCTGGGCACACTCGAAGCCTTTGAGGCCGCAGCGGTGGCGGCCGCCCTGCCAACGGATGCGGCGCTGCGGGAAGCCGTGGCGGCCTGGGAGGCTCGGCTGGCCCCGTTGCAGGGTCTGGCCCCGCCGGAAGCCCCACCGCCCGAGCTATGGGCGCGGATTGAGGCGACGCTGAAGCCCGCTACTCCGGCCGCGCCGGTTGCACGCAAGCCCGCGCAAGCCGAGCCAATGCCAGTAGCGCCGACGATGGCGCCGACGGCGGCAGAGGATTCCGATGGGCCAGGGATATGGCGGCTTTGGGCCTTGGCCAGTACCGCCTTGGCGGCTGCGCTGGCCGCTGTTTTGGCGCTACGCTGAGAGCGCTGGGGCGGCGCCGGGTGGCACCGCCCCGATCAGGCTCAGAACTTTACCTTGTCGCCGCCCTTGAGGTGGAGGATTTCGCGGGCCTCTGCCGGGGTGGCGATCTCCAGGCTGAGTTCCTCCAGGATGCGGCGGATCTTCGCCACCTGCTCGGCGTTGGACTTGGCCTGTACGCCCTTGCCGAGCCAGAGGCTGTCTTCCAGCCCCACGCGCACATTGCCGCCCAGAATGCCGGCCATGGTGGTGAAGGGCATCTGGTTGCGGCCGGCGGCCAGCACCGACCACACGTAGTCCTTGCCGAACAGGCGGTCGGCGGTTTCCTTCATGAACATCAGGTTGCGCTGCTCGGCGCCAATGCCGCCCAGGATACCGAAGATGGTCTGGGTGAACAGCGGCGGGGTGACCAGCTTTTTGTCCAGCATGTGCGCCAGATTGTACAGGTGGCCCACGTCGTAGCACTCGAACTCGAAGCGCGTGCCCTCGCCCTTGCCGAGCCGTTCGACGATCTGCTCGATATCCTTGAAGGTGTTGCGGAAGATGAAGTCTGTCGTCCCTTCGAGGTAGGGGCGCTCCCACTCATGCTTGAACTTGCTGATGCGTGCCGCGCTGCCCGAGATGTTGAAGTTCATGCTGCCCATGTTGAGGCTGCACATTTCCGGGCTGGCCTGGATCGGCGCGGCCAGGCGCTCCTCCACCGTCATGCCCAGGCCACCGCCGGTGGTGATGTTGATGACCGCGTCGGTGCTCTGCTTGATGATGGGCAGGAACTGGGCGAACACCTTGGGGTCGGGCGTCGGGCGGCCGTCAATCGGGTCGCGGGCGTGCAGGTGGATGATGGCGGCGCCGGCCTCGGCGGCGGCGATGGACTGCTCGGCGATCTCGGCCGGGGTGATCGGCAGATAGTCGCTCATGCTCGGGGTATGGATGGCGCCGGTGACGGCGACGCTGATGATGACCTTGGCCATGGCGCTTTCCTCGTTATGGTGGGGCCATTCTCGCGCCGCCGGAGAGCGGCGCAAAGGAGGAAAAATGCGCATCCTGGTGCTTGGGGCCGGCGCCCTTGGTGGATATTTCGGTGGACGGCTGGCGGAAGCCGGGGGCGATGTGACCTTTCTGGTGCGCCCGGGGCGGGCCAAGGCGCTGGCGGAACGCGGTCTCGTCATCGAGAGCCAATTCGGCAATGCCACCCTGCCGGTGAAGACAGTGGCGCAGGCCGGACCGGGCTATGACTTGGTGCTGCTGACCTGCAAGGCCTACGACCTGGATGCCGCCATTGAGGCCATTCGCCCGGCGATGGATGAGGGCACGGCGGTGCTGCCAGTGCTGAACGGGCTGTCTCATATTGAGACCCTGAAGGCCGCCTTTGGCGCCGAGAATGTGCTGGGCGGGTTGGCCAAGATTCAGGCCACCATGGCCGCCGATGGCACGGTGAAGCAGTTGAACGACTGGCGCTGGCTGACCTTTGGCGAGTTGGATGGCCGAATGAGCGGCCGGGTGCTGGCGCTGGCCGAATTGGCGGCGAAGGCCAAGGGCGTGGTGGCCACGGCGGTGCCGGACATCATGGCGCAGATGTGGGAAAAGCTGGTGCACCTGGGCACCAGCGCCGCCGGCACGGTGCTGATGCGGGCCAATACCGGAGAAATTGTGCGCGCCGGTGGCAGCGGGTTTTTGCTGAACCTGCTGGAGCGCAACGCGGCGATTGCCATGCATCACGGTTTCCCGCCCAGCGCGAGCTTTCTGGAGGGCTTCCGCAAGGTATTCAGCGACCCGGCCGGGGCCTACTCCACCTCCATGCTGCGCGACCTGGAAGCGGGCGGGCGGATCGAGGCTGACCATATCCTCGGCTTCATGCTGGCGGCGGCGAAGCGGGCCGGGGTGCCGCATGAAATCCATGAGGCGGCGCTGCTGCACGCCAAGGCCTATGAGCAGCGGCGCGATGCCGTGCGGCTGCCGCGCTGAGGCCAGTCAGGCGCGACTGCGGGCATCGTCCAGGATGCGGCCATCCTCCATCTCCACAATGCGGTCGGCGATATCGAGGATGCGCGGGTCATGTGTGACCAGCAGAATGGGCACGCCGCGGCTGCGGGCCAGGTCGCGCAGCAGGTGAACCACCTCCTGCCCGGAAACGCGGTCGAGCGCGGCGGTGGGTTCGTCGGCCAGGATAAGGCCGGGGTTGTTGGCCAGGGCGCGGGCCACCGCCACGCGTTGGCGCTGCCCGCCCGAGAGTTGCGACGGCGGGGCGTCGGCACGGTCTGCCAGGCCCACCGCGTCCAGCATGCTGCCGGCCAGGGTCAGGCGGTCGCGTTCATTGCTGGCGGGGTCCAGTTCCAGCGACATCGCCACATTCTGCCGGGCGGTGAGGAAGCCCAGCAGATTGTGCTGCTGGAAGATGAAGCCGATGCGCCGGCGCAGCAGCACGCGCTGATCCTCGGTGGCGCCGAGGAGTTGCTGGCCCAGCACGGCGCAGTCGCCCTGCTGCATGGCGCGCAGTGCGCCGATGAGGGTGAGCAGCGTGGTCTTGCCGCTGCCTGAGGGGCCGGTGAGCAGCACGATCTCGCCAGCACCGATGCTGAGGTTGATGTCGCGCAGCACGGCGCGGCGCATCTCGCCCTCGCCATAGGCGTAGTTCAGGCCGCTGATCTGGACGGGGTTGGGCATCAGAACATATCCGCCGGGTTGGCGTCGCGCAGCTTGCGCACGGCCAGCAGACCCGCACCGGCACACATGGAGAAGATCAACGCGAAGACGGTGATGCCGCGGTCCCAATCCATTTCCAGTGGCAGGAAGGTGGCTTCGGCCACGAACTCGTACAGCAGCATGCTGGTCAGCAGGCCGGGGATGAAGCCCAGTACTGCCAGCGTCAGCGCGGCGGCCATGACCGCCCGGCGCAGGTAGCCGTGTGCGTAGCCCATGGCCTTCAGCGTGGCGTATTCCGGGATGTGGCTGGCAATGTCACTGAACAGAATCTGGTAGACAATCACCAGGCCAACAACCAGGCCCATCAGGCTGCCAAAGGCGAAGATGAAGCCGATGGGCGTGGCGCTTTCCCAGTAGTTTCGTTCCCAGGCAATCAGCTGGGAATGGCTCACCACCGCCACATCCGGTGGCAGCAACTGGCGTAGCCGGGCTGTTACCGCCGCCACATCGGCGCCCGGGCGCAGGCGCAGCGCCACCAGGTCGGTGTTCGAGGCGCGGCGCTGGCCCATGATGCGGCGGAAATTCGTCTCGCTCAGCACCGCATTGCCGTCAGCGCCGAAGCTTGGGCCGATTTCGATGAGGCCAACGAGTTCCAGCCGGCGGTCGCCGATCTGCGCCTCGAAGGGGCCGCGTTCGGCCAGCAGGCGGGGCACATCGCCGAATTCAGGGCGGGACTTGCGGTCGAAGGCGATGGTGTCGGGCCGCTTCAGTGCCTCGATCACGTCGGCAAGACCGGGGAAGGCAACGGCGCCGGTCTCGGTGTCAAAACCGATCAACTGGATCGTCCGGCGCACACCCGTCTCGGGGTTTCGCCAGGTGGCGAAGCTCAGATATATCGGCACCGCCTGGGCCACATCGGGGTCCGCCAGGGTCTGGAAGGCGCGCACCCGTGGGAATTGCTCAGGCTTGAACATGGCCGTGGTCATCGGGTTCAGCAGGAACAACTCGCCTTCCATCGCCTGGGGCAGGGCGGTGGCGCTGTCGAACAGGGCGCTGCGGAAGCCCAACTGCATGAAGACCAGCACGCAGGCGAACATCACTCCGGCAATGGCGGTCCAGAGCCGGGCGCGTTCGGCGCGCAACTGCCGCCAGGCGAGGCGGGCGGGCAGCAGCGCATTGCCCAGCCGGCGCGCCAGCGAGGCATCGGCCGGCGCGGGCGGGGCGGCCGCCAGGATGCGGCTCACCTGGTTCATGGCCGGATGGCCACCTGTACCTGCATGTTGCTCCGGCGCAGCAGCGCCTGGCGGCCAGCTTCGCCCAGGGTGAGGCGCACTTCCACCGTGCGGCTGTCCACCGCTGCCACGGGGTCTGTGCCGGCCTGGGTGGTGCGGCGCACCAGCCAGCCAATCTCGCGCAGCGTGGCGGGATAGCGCTGCGGGTCGCCGGGTACGATGACCTCGGCCGGTGCGCCCTCGCGCAGGCGCGGCAGGTCGGTCTCGTACACATCGGCCAGCACATCGAGCTGGTCGAGATTCGCGAGGTCCAGTAGGCCGTCGCTGCCCACCGGGTCGCCGGGGCGGGCGTAAATCTTCAATACCGTGCCGGCGATGGGTGCGTAGATGCGGCTCAGCGCAGCATCGGCGCGGGCCTTGGCCAGCAGGGCCTCGGCACTCGCCACCTGGGCGCTGGCCAGGGCCACATCCTCGGGTCGCGGGCTGGAGAGGGTTTCCAGCACGGCCTCGGCCTCGGCGCGGGCGGCGGCGGCCGCATCGGCCTGGGCGCGGCTGCGGTCGGCATTCACAAAGGTACCGGCGCCGGAGGGCACCAGCGTGGCGGCGCGCTGGGCGTCGCGGCGGTTGATGGCCTCGACCGCGTGCAGGTTCTCAATGCGGGCGCGCTGGGCGGCAATCTCGGAAGGCCGACCGGCGGCGCGCACTTTTGCCAGTGTGGCGCGGGCTTCGGCCAGGGCGGCCTCGGCTTGGGCCACGCTGGCATCCTTCAGCGCCACGTCGCCGAACTCGGCCAGCAAGGCGCCCTCGGCCACCACGGCGCCCTCAGTGACCAGCAGGCGCTGGATGCGGGTGACGTTGAAGCCACCCGGCGCGGAGAGCTTGCGGATGCGGGAGGCCGGGTCCACCCGGCCCAGCGCGCCCACGCCCGGGCGTTCCGCCGGGGTGGCCGCGGCCGTTGCCGGCGCGGGCGGTGGGGCCTGGCGCAGCCACCAGGCGCCGCCGGCTGCCAGCAGAAAGGCGGTGCCGGCCAGCAGCAGGGTGCGTGTCTTCATGGCGCGGGCTCCAGCAGCCGGCCGAGTGCGGTACGAACCGCCTGACGCTCTGCCGCATTCAAGGTGTAGAGGCCAAAGGTGCGGGCCATGAACAGGCCGTCCATCGCCGCCATGATCGCCATGCCG
>CANFIE010000016.1 GCA_947446625.1 Acetobacteraceae bacterium
AAGCGCTAGCGAAGGCCAGCTGCTGATTGGCAACGAGGCACAAACCGGCCTGCGTGATGACACGCGCATCATGTTCCAGGACGCGCGCCTGCTGCCTTGGAAACGCGTCATAGCCAACGTCGCGCTGGGCCTGCCCGACGACCAGCGCGCCGCCGCCAGGGTGCTGGAGCAGGTCGGCCTGGGAGACCGCGGTGCTGAATGGCCGGCGCGCCTCTCCGGTGGTCAGCGCCAGCGCGTGGCCCTGGCCCGCGCGCTGGTGAAACGCCCCGCGCTGCTGCTGTTGGACGAACCGCTGGGCGCGCTGGACGCGGCGCTACGCGAGCATACCGGGCAGGAATTGCGCCGGCTGCAACGCGCCACGGGTGCTGCCTTCGTGATGGTGACGCATGACCAGGCCGAGGCACTGGCCCTGGCCGACCGGGTGGCGGTGTTGCAGGCCGGGCAGGTGGTGCAGGTTGGCCCGCCGCGCCAAGTGTATGAAAAGCCGGCGACGCGCTTCGTGGCCGGGTTTCTGGGCGCCGCCAACCTGCTGGGTGCGGTGCTGCGGGCCGATGGCCTGTTGGACTGCGCCGAGGCTGGCTGCACGCTGCGCGCCGCCGAGCCCTTGGCGCGGCCGCCCGGCAGCACCGTGAGCCTGGCGCTGCGGCCGGAACGTATCAGCCTGCTGACCGAAGGCGAGATGCCCGCCACCAACGCCACCACGGGCGTGCTGCGCGGCCTGGCGTTTCAGGGCGCCGGCTGGCTGTGCAGCGTGGCGCTGGCCACCGGCACAACCCTGCGCGTGGCGCTGCCGGGCACCGCCGTGCCGCCGGCCGAGGGTGTGCCGGTGCTGCTGCATTGGCCGGCCGAGGCCAATATCGTGCTGGCCGATTGATGCCGCGCGCGCTGACCTTTGGCTGGCTGCTGGGTTTTGTGGCGGCGCCCTGTGCGCTGGTGCTGGTGATAGCCTTCGCACCCAGCGATGCCGGGGTGCCGCCCTTCCTCTGGCCGTTGGGGCCGCAGGGCTGGCGCGGCAGCCTGGAGGCGGTTGCGACGCTGACCGCCGATGACTTCTACCTGCGCGCCCTGCTGCGCAGCCTGTGGGTGGCGGCGCAAACCGCCGCTTTGGGCCTGGCACTGGCCTACCCCATGGCACTGGCCATTGCGCGGGCGCCGGCCCGGGCGCAGCCGGCGCTGCTGATGGCGGTGCTGCTGCCGTTCTGGGCCGGATTTTTGCTGCGCATGGCGGCCTGGATTGGGCTGCTGCGCGATTCCGGCTGGCTCAACACCGTACTGCTGGCCCTGGGCCTGGTGAATGAGCCGCTGCCGCTGCTGTACAGCCACCCGGCCATGCTGCTGGGGCTGGTGCATGCCTACCTGCCCTTTGCGCTGTTGCCGCTCTACGCCAGCCTGCAACGGCTGGACCCGGCGCTGGAGGAAGCCGCCGCCGACCTCGGCGCCGGGCGCTTCACCGTGTTCCGCACCGTGACGCTGCCGCTTTCGGCGCCTGGGGCGGCGGCGGCCTTCCTGCTGGTGTTCATTCCGGCCGCTGGCGAATATGTGGTGCCGGAACTGCTTGGCCCGCCGGAAGCGCAATTGCTGGGCAGAGTGCTGTGGGGCGAGTTCTTCCAGAACCGCGACTGGCCGCTGGCCTGCCTGCTGGCCCTGGTGCTGCTGGTGTTGCTGCTGCTGCCCATGCGGCTGTTCCAGCGGCTGGAGCAGGCGCCATGAGCCGCCTGTTGCTGTGGCTGGGGCTGGGCTTCCTGTGGGCGCCGCTGCTGCTGCTGGTGGGCTATGCCTTCTCGGCCAGCCCCATCCCGTTCCAATGGGGCGGGTTTTCGCTCCGCTGGTTCGCGGCGCTGGCGGCCGATGCCCGGCTGCTGGAGGCGGCCTGGCTCTCCCTCCGCATCGCCCTTGGCGCCGCCACCCTGGCCACGCTGCTGGGCGGCGGCATGGGCTGGGTGCTGGCGCGGCAGGGGCCGTTCCGGGGCCGGGCGCTGTTCGGCGCCTTGGCCGGCGCGCCGCTGGTACTGCCGGAGGTAGTGACCGGCCTGGCCATGCTGCTGCTGTTCGTGGCCCTGCAGGGGCTGCTGGGCTGGCCGGCGGAACGCGGCGCCACCACGGTGCTGCTGGCCCATGCCACGCTGGGCGCGGCCTATGCGGCGGTGGTGGTGCAGTCTCGGCTGGCGCTGCTGGATCGCGGGCTGGAGGAAGCGGCGGCCGATCTCGGCGCCTCACCGGCCGTGGTGTTCCGCACCGTTACGTTGCCGTTGCTGGCCCCGGCCCTGGGGGCGGCCTGGCTGCTGGCCTTCACCCTCTCGCTCGATGACGTGGTGGTGGCCAGCTTTGTCAGCGGCCCGGCCGGCACCACCCTGCCCATGCTGCTGTTTTCCCGGCTGCGGCTGGGCCTTACCCCCGAGGTGAATGCCCTGGGGGTGGCGATTCTGGCCCTGGCGGGGCTGGCCCTGGGGTTGGCGGGTGCCATGCTTGCGCGTTCTGGCCGGCAATCGGGCAAAGCGGGTTGATAGGAAAGGGGGGGGCCGCTAGGGTCCGCCCCCTTCCTGTTCCGTAGGCCCGTCATGAAGCTCATTGCTGACCGTCTCGACCGAATTTCCCCCTCGCTGACCATCGCCATGACTACCAAGGCGCGGGCGCTGAAAGCGTCGGGCAAGGATATCGTCGGCCTGTCGAGCGGCGAGCCCGACTTCGACACCCCCCGCAACGTGAAGGACGCGGCGATCGCGGCCATCGAGCGTGGCGAGACGAAGTACACCGACGTCTCGGGCACCCCGGCGCTGCGCCAGGCCGCCTGCTACCGCTTCAAGGAGGACCACGGGCTGGACTACAAGCCCGAGGAAATCATTGTGGCTACTGGCGGCAAGCAGGTGATCTTTGATGCCCTGCTGGCCACCATCAACCCGGGCGACGAAGCCATCATCCCGGCGCCGTGCTGGGTGAGCTACCCCGACATTGTCGAACTGGCCGAGGGCAAGCCCGTCATCGTCGGCTGCGACGAGAACAATGGCTTCAAGCTGCGTCCGGAACAGCTGGAAAAGGCGATCACCGCCAAGACCAAGTGGTTCATCCTGAACAACCCGTGCAACCCCACCGGCGCCGCCTACAACGCGGCAGAGCTGAAGGCGTTGACCGATGTGCTGATGCGCCACCCGCATGTGTGGATCTTCACCGACGATATCTACGAGAAGCTGGCCTATGACGGCTTCCGCCCGGCGACGATCCTGGAGGTGGAACCCCGCCTGCGCGACCGCACCGTGACGATGAACGGCGTTTCCAAGGCCTATGCCATGACCGGCTGGCGCATTGGCTATGCCGGCGCCCCGGTGGCGCTGATCAAGGAAATGGACAAGCTGCAGAGCCAGTCCACCAGCAACACCAGCAGCGTCAGCCAGGCCGCCGCGGTGGAGGCCCTGACCGGCCCGCAGGACAACATCGACGTGATGCGCGCCGCCTATAAGCGCCGCCGCGACATGATGGTGGAGGAGCTGAACAAGGCCGCCGGCCTGCGCTGCCACAAGCCGGAAGGCGCCTTCTACGTCTTCCCCAGCATGCAGGGCTGCATCGGCAAGACCAGCAAGGGCGGCAAGAAGATCAGCAACGACGAAGACTTCTGCGTCGCGCTGCTGGAGGAAGAAGGCGTGGCCTGCGTGCATGGCAGCGCCTTCATGTATCCCGGCTATTTCCGCATCAGCTATGCCACGTCTGACGCGGCGCTGAAGGAAGCCTGCGTGCGCATCCAGCGCTTCTGCGCCGGGCTGAAGTAATATGCCGGAACTCGCCCAACGCCTGGCACAGGTAAAGGTTTCCGCCAGTGCGGCCATGACGGCCCGGGCCCGCGACATGCGTGCCCAAGGCATCCAGGTCCTCAGCCTGGCGTCGGGCGAGCCGGACTTCTCCACGCCTCAACACGCCATTGAGGCCGCTTATCAGGCGGCCTTGAAGGGCGACACCAAGTACCCGCCCCAGGGCGGCACCGTGGCGCTGAAGCAAGCCATTCAGCGCAAGTTCAAGCGCGACAACAAGCTTGACTACGCGCTGGAGGAGATCATCGTCGGTAACGGCGGCAAGCAGATCATCTTCAACGCGCTGATGGCCACGCTGGACCCGGGCGACGAGGTGGTTATCCCGGCGCCGGTCTGGATCAGCTATGCCGACATGGCCAAGGTGGCCGGCGGCGTGCCGGTGCAATTCACCTGCCCGCAGAATAACGGTTTCCGCCTGCGGCCCGAGGATCTGGATGCGGCGATTACGCCAAAGACCAAGTGGGTGTTGCTGAACTTCCCGTCCAACCCCACCGGCGCTGCCTGCACGCGTGACCAGATGCGCGCGATTGCCGATGTGCTGCTGCGTCATCCGCATGTCTGGATCATGACGGACGACATGTACGAGCACATGATCTACGACGACTTCGACTTCTGCACGATCGCCGAGGTGGAGCCCGCGCTGAAGGACCGCACGCTTACGGTCAATGGCGTTTCCAAGACCTATGCCATGACCGGATGGCGCCTGGGTTTTGCCGGCGGGCCGGAAAAGCTCATCAAGGGCATGTTCAACATGCAGGGCCAGGCCACGGCCGGCGTTTCCACCATCAGCCAGGCGGCCGCGGCGGCAGCGCTGGATGGCCCGCAAGGGCTGATCAAGGAACGCCAGGCGGTGTACAAGCAGCGCCGCGACATGGTGGTGGAAATGCTGAACGCCGCCCCGGGCATTTCCTGCCACAAGCCCGAAGGCGCCTTCTACGTATTCCCCAACCTGGCCGGCTGCCTGGGCAAAACCAGCAAGGGCGGCCGCCGGATTGAAACCGACACCGACTTTGTGCAGGCGCTGCTGGACGAAAAGCGCGTGGCCGCGGTGCAAGGCGCGGCCTATGGCATGAGCCCCTATATGCGCATCAGCTACGCCACCAGCACCGAGACGCTGGTGGAAGCCTGCACCCGCATCCAGGACTTCTGCCGCGAGTTGACCTGACATCCGCAGGCACGCTCACCGCCTTGGCGCGGTGAGCGGCCGGCGCGGTTATTCCAGCGTTATCCGTGCTTCGCGGATAATGCGGCCCAACTCAGCCACTTCCTGCCTGCCCAGCCTGTCCATTTCCGCCACGCTCAGCGGCCGCAGCAGCACGCCGCCCTGTTCCGCGCGGCGCATCACGTCCGGGTCGCGCGTGGCTTCGCGCAGCGCGGCGTTCAGCCGTTCCACCACCGGGGCAGGCGTACCGGCGGGGGCGAAGAAGGCAAACCAGGCATCAACCGTAAAGCCGGGCAGCCCGGCTTGCGCCGTGGTGGGCACCTGCGGCAGCGCGGCAATGCGGTCCTGGCTGGCAATTGCCAGCGCCTTCAGCCGCCCGCCCTGCACCAGGGAAATGGCCGAGGAGGGCGTGGTGACGAACAACTGCACCCGGCCCGCCACCACATCCTGCAAGGCCGGCGCGGCGCCCCGGTAGGGCACGTGCACCATTTCGGCGCCAATGGCCTGGGCCAGCCGCGCCCCGCCGATATGCTGGATGGTGCCATTGCCGGAGGAGGCATAGTTGATCTGCCCCGGCCTTGCCTTGGCATAGGCGATGAACTCGGCCAGCGTGTTTACCGGCAGGTCCGGCGCTACGAAGATACCGTGCGGTGCCACATCGGCCATGCCTACCGCCGCCAGGTCGCGCAGCGGGTCCCAGCCGATATCGCGCATCAAGGCGGGGTTGCCGCCATGGTAGCCGCTGTATTGCAGCAGCAGGGTGTAGCCGTCGGCCGGCGCCCGCACCGTGCCCAGAATGGCGATGTTGCCATTGCCGCCGGGGCGGTTGTCGATCACCACCTGCACGCCAAGCTGCCGGGTCAGTGAATCTTGGAACAACCGGGCGGCGAAATCGGTGCCGCCGCCGGGCGGGTTGGGCACCAGTACGGTGATGGGCCGGCTGGGCCAGGCCTGGGCGCGGGCCAGGGTGGGGGCCGCCAGGGTGGCGGCCAGCAGGGTACGTCGCTTCACAGGAATTTCTCCAACGCAGCCAACACTTCCTCAGGGGCTTCCTCGGCCAGATAGTGGCCGGAATTCACCGGCCCGCCGGTGACCGGGCCGCTGGCATATTGGTGCCACACCTCCAGCGGTTGGTACCAGCGCGGCAGCGCGCCCTTGGCGCCCCACAGCGCCAGCAGCGGGCATTGCACCTTCACCCCATTGGCGCGGCTTTCGCGGTCATGCACCAGGTCTATGCCGGTGGCGGCGCGGTAGTCCTCGCATATGCCCATCACGGTATCGGGCAGGTGCAGCGCGGCCAGGTAGTCGGCCCGGGCCTCGGGGTGGAAGAAGCTCTTGTCCTTCGGCTCCCGCGCCGTGTGCAGGTCGAACCAGTCCTCCACGTCGCGCAGAATCATGCGTTCGGGCCGGTCGCGTGGCTGGGCCAGCCAGAACCAGTGATAGTAGCCCATGCCAAAGGCCATGTCGGCGCGCTCGAAGTGTTCCACTGTGGGGATGATGTCCATGGTGCAGAGCTTTTCCACCGCCTGGGGGAAATCCAGCGCCAGCCGATGCGCCACCCGGGCGCCCCGGTCATGGCTCACCACGCGGAAGCGTTCATGGCCGAAATGCCGCATCAGCGCGGCCAGGTCGGCGGCGTATTCGCGCTTGGCATAGGCGGCGCTGTCCGGGCTGGCTGGCGGCTTGCTCGTAAAACCGTAGCCTCGAATATCCGGCAGGTAGCAGGTGAAGCGCTGCGCCAGCACCGGCGCCACCTTGTGCCACATGGCATGGGTTTGCGGGTTGCCATGCAGCAGCAGCAGCGGCGGCCCCTTGCCACCCCGGCGCAGCCTGATGCGCTGGCCGCGCACCTCCACCGTCTCAAGGCTGAAGCCCTCGAAGAACATCGGCGTTTCTCCCTTTCGGCACCATGTTAGCCCCGGTTGACCGCGGCCCGCCACCGCGCCAGCTTGGCGGCCCATTTCCGTCACTCTCCGGGAGAAAACCATGTCCGAAGATTCCGCCCTGTTCGACAAGGGCCTGCCGATTCGCCGCGAAGTGCTGGGCCCCGACTATGTCGATGCCAGCATGGCCAAGGCCGACGACTTCATGATGAGCTTCCAGCGCGCCACCACCAGCTGGGCCTGGGGTTGGGCCTGGGGTGACCCGACGCTGGACCGCAAGACCCGCTCGCTCATCAACCTGGCGATGCTGACGGCGCTGAACCGCGCCCCCGAGATCAAGCTGCACGTCAAGGGCGCGCTGACCAACGGTTGCTCGGTTGAGGAAATCAAGGCTGCGCTGCTGCACGCCACCGCCTATTGCGGCATTCCGGCCGGTCTGGATGCCTTCAAGGCGGCGCATGAAGTGCTGGTGAAGGAAGGCGCCATCCCGGCGAAGAAGTGAGATGAGCACTCCCTTGAAAAAGATCGGCTTCATCGGCATTGGCAACATGGGCTGGCCCATGGCGGCCAACCTGGTGAAGGCCGGCTTCGACGTTACCGTGTGCGATGCCCGCCCCGGCCATGCCGCGAAATTCGCGACCGAAGTCGGTGGCAAGGCGGCCGCTTCCCCGGTGGAAGCCGCCACCGGCATGGATGCGGTGGTCACCATCGTGCCTACCTCCAAGCAAGTGGGCGAAGTTGCCGCGCAGATTGTGCCGGTGCTGGCCAAGGGCGCGCTGCTGATCGACATGACCAGCGGCCAGCCGGGAAAAACGCGTGAAATCGCGGCTGAGCTCGAAGCACGCGGCGTGGCGATGATCGACGCGCCGGTCTCCGGTGGCGTGCCTCGGGCCAAGACCGGCGAACTCGCCATCATGGTGGGTGGTGCGGATGCCGATCTCGACCGCGCCGATGCGGTGCTGAAGGCCATGGGCACCAGCATTCATCGCTGCGGCGGCATTGGTGCCGGCCAGGCCATGAAGGCGCTGAACAACCTGGTCAGCGCCGGCGGCTTCCTGATGGGCATCGAGGCGCTGCTGATCGGCCAGCGCTTCGGCCTGGATACCGCCAAGATGGTGGACGTGCTGAACGCTTCCTCGGGCATGACCAATTCCAGCCAGAAGAAGTTCAAGCAATACGTCCTCAACCGCAGCTTTGAGGATGGCTTCGGCCTGGAGCTGATGGTGAAGGACCTGGGCATTGCGCTGGAAGTGGGGCGCGACACCAGCACCCCCACGCCGTTCAGCGCCCTGTGCCGCGAGATGTGGGCCTCGGCCCTCAACGCGCTGGGCCCTGGGCACAATCACACCGCCGTCACTCTGCTCTCTGAGAAGCTGGCCGGCGACGTGCTGGGAGGCAATAAGTGATGGGCGCCGATGGTCGGAGCGGCGAAGGCCGCGAAGAGCTGAATCGGCAACCCGCCTTGTGGGAAGTCTATGCCATTCGCTACGGCGAACATGCCCGCCCGAAGCAGGCCAGCTACCTGCTGCCGGTGGAGGACCCGCACGAGAACAACCCGCTGGACTACTTCATCTGGCTGCTGCGCGGCCCGGGTGGCCGGCAGATTCTGGTGGATTGCGGCTTCGACCTGGCCACCGCCGCCAAGCGCGGCCGCACCATCATGCGCACGGTGGAGCAGGCGCTGCGCGACTTCGGCACCGACCCGTCGCAGATCAGCGACGTGGTCATCACCCACCTGCACTACGACCACGCCGGCAACCTGGATGCCTTCCCGAATGCCATGTTCCACCTGCAGGAACGGGAAATGGCCTTCGCCACCGGCAAGCACATGTGCCAGGCCTGCATCCGTCAGCCCTTCGAGGCTGAGGACGTGGTGAAGATGGTGCGCCATCTCTACAATGACCGCCTGACCTTCCACAGCGGCGAGGGCGAAGTGGCCCCCGGCGTTACCGTGCATGGCGTGGGCGGCCACTCGGATGGTCTGCAGATGGTTCGGGCGCAAACCGCGCGTGGCCCGCTGGTGGTGGCGTCAGACGCCATGCACTTCTACGGCAATGTCCAGCGCAACAACCCCTTCCCCATCATCTTCGACCTGGGTGCGATGACGATTGGCTGGAAGACGGCGAAGAAGCTGGCCGGCGGCGATGAAACCCTGGTGGTGCCAGGGCATGACCCGCTGGTGCGGACCCGCTACCCCGCCATGCCCGGCACCAATGGCGAGGTTGTGGCGCTGCATTTGGCGCCTAAGGCTTAACTGGCCGAAAACAACACCACCAAGGCCATCGCCAGCCCGGCGATGGCCAGCATTTGTGAAAGCCCTGGCCAACTGCGCATCACCCCGGCGCGCAGAACCAGGGCGTTCACGGCCAGGGAGCCAACCAGCCCAGCCAGTGGCACCCACCAGGGCAGCATCCAGAAGCCCCAACCCAGCATGCCAACCCACAGCATGAAGGCGCCGCGCCCAAGCACCAGGAAGATGCGGTCCCCCAACCGAGACGCCGGCCGCAACCCCGGCTGGTCGCAGCGCGCCTCGATCATGGCCGCCACGGCCAGGGCCAGCAGTGCGGGAAAGTAAAATCGCATTGGTCTATTCCGGCCGGATATTGGCAGCGCGGATCACGCCGCGCCAACGCTCGCGCTCAGTAGAAATCACCTGCGCGCAGGCCTCGGCCGTGCCGCCAATGGGTTCCAGCCCAATTGCCGCCAGGCGCCGCTTGAAGCCATCCTCCGCCAGCACCGCATTCACTTCCCGATTCAGCCGCGCCACCACGGCGGCCGGCGTGCCAGCGGGCGCTGCCAGGTAGTTGAAGGCGCTGGCGTCAAAGCCGGGCAGGGTCTCGGCAATGGTGGGCAGTTCGGGCATCAGAAAGCTGCGGTTGGGCGTGCTCACCGCCAGGGCGCGCAGCGTGCCGGCGCGAATATGCTCGCTGTACAGCGACAAGGTGTCGATCAGCAGCGAAATCCGCCCGGCCAGCAATTCCTGAATAGCCGGCCCGCTGCCACGGAACGGCACATGGGTCATGTCCAGCCCGGCCATGTGCTTCAGCATCTCGCCGGCCAAATGGCTGGAAGCACCAATGCCGGAACTGCCAAAGGTCAACTCGCCCGGCTTGGCCTTGGCCAGGGCAATCACCTCCGCCACGCTGCGGGCCGGCAGGCTGGGGTGAACCACCATCAGGTTGGGGGCACGAATCAGCGAAATGATGGGCGCGAAGGCGGTGGCGGCATCGTAAGGCAGCGACCGCATCAGGCTGGGGTTGATGATCTGCGGCCCCGGTGTGCCGTACAGCAGCGTGTAGCCATCGGCCGGGCTGCGGGCGACCTGGTCGGCGCCCAGCGTGGCGCCGGCGCCGGGGCGGTTTTCCACAATCATGCTCTGCCCCAGCCGGCTGCCCAGCGCCTCGGCCAGCATGCGGCCCACCTGGTCCGAGGCGCCGCCGGGGGCGAAGGGCACCACCAGCTTCAATGGGCGGCTCGGCCATTCCTCGGTCTGGGCGCGGCCGGCCATGGGCAAGGCCAGCCCGGCCAGCAGCAGGGCGCGGCGCGGTGAATTTCTCATGGCGGTTTCGGCTCCCATTGTGATTCCAGCTTTTGGCGCCAGATCAGCATGTGTCAACGCTGCGCACGGGGTCGCCTGCCGCGCCAAGCTGACCTATCCTGCACTGCAGCATCCGAGAGGCGAGCCGCCATGCCCGACAGCAACCTGAGCTTCGACCCTACCAAGCTGAAATTCGGCGTTGGCCAGCCCGTGCCGCGGCAGGAAGACCCCATTCTGCTGCAAGGCCGTGGCCGCTACACCGACGACATCAGCCTGGCAGGTCAGGCCTGGTGCGTCATGGTCCGCAGCCCCTATGCGCATGGCATCATCAAGGGCATCGAAACCAGCGCCGCCCGCGCGATGCCGGGCGTGCTCGGTGTGTTCACCGGGGCCGACCTAGCCGAATACGGCACCATGAAATGCGCCCTGCCGCTGAAAAGCCGCGACGGCACGCCGCTCATCAACATCCAGCGCCCGTCCCTGGCCACCGACAAGGTGCGCTACGTTGGCGACCCCGTGGCCTTCGTGGTGGCCGAGACCAAGGCCCAGGCGATCGACGCCGCCGAGGCGGTTGAACTGGACGTGGAAACCCTGGACGCGGTGACCGAGGCCGGTGCCGCCGCCGCCCCCGGCGCGCCGCAGCTTTACGACCACATCCCCGGCAACGTGGTGGTGGACTTCCACTATGGCGACGCCGCCAAGGTGGCCACCGCCTTTGCCAATGCCGCGCATGTCACCCGCATGACCATCCGCAACAACCGCGTTGTGGTCTGCGCCATGGAACCGCGCAGCGCCATTGGCGAATATGACGCCAAGGCAGGCCGCTACACCCTGCATGTGGGCTGCCAGGGCGTGTTCGGCCTGCGCAACCAAATGGCCAATGACCTGCTGAAGGTGCCCACCGACAAGGTCCGCATCCTCACCGGCAATGTTGGTGGCAGCTTTGGCATGAAGGCCAGCGCCTACCCGGAATACGTGCCCGTGCTGCACGCCGCCAAGCTGCTGGGACGCCCGGTGAAATGGACCGACGACCGCAGCGGCGCCTTCCTCAGCGACCAGCACGGCCGCGACCATGAGGTGGAAGCCGAACTGGCCTTTGACGGCGCCGGCCGGACCCTGGCGGTGCGCCTGACCACCTACGCCAATATGGGCGCCTACCTGGCCACCGTTGGGCCGCACATGGCCACCGGCAACTATACCAAGAACATCCAGTCCAACTACGCCACCCCGCTCATTGAGATCATCACCAAATCGGTGGTCACCAACACCACGCCGGTCTCGGCCTACCGTGGCGCTGGGCGGCCCGAAGCCAACTACTACATGGAGCGCATGCTGGAGCAGGCGGCGCAGGAAATGGGCCGCGACCCGATTGAACTGCGCCGGATCAACCACATCCGGCCCGACCAATTCCCGTTCAGCGCCCCCAGCGGCAGCGTCTATGATACCGGCGATTTCACCGCCATTCTCGACCAGGCGCTGAAGGCCGCCGACTGGGATGGCTTCCCTGCCCGCCGCGCCGAGGCCAAGGCGCGCGGCAAGCTGCGCGGCCGCGGCATTGGCAACTTCCTGGAATGCACCGCCCCGGTGCAGAAGGAGCAGGGCGAGATCCGCTTCGAGGCCAATGGCGATGTCACCATCGTCACCGGCACGCTGGACTACGGCCAGGGCCATTGGTCGGCCTTCGCCCAACTGCTGCACACCCGGCTTGGCGTGCCGTTCGAGAAGGTGAAGCTGCTGCAGGGCGACAGCGATGAACTCATTGCCGGCGGCGGCACTGGCGGTTCCAAATCCATGATGGCTTCAGGCGCCGCCATCATCGACGCCGCCGCCATGGTGGTGGAGCAGGGCAGGGCGGCCGCCGCCTACATGCTGGAAGCGGCGGTGGGCGATATCGAGTTCACCCAGGGGCCGGATGGCCTGGGCCATTTCACCATCGCCGGCACCGACCGCTCCATCGGCATCATGGAACTGGCGGAAAAGCTGCGCGCCGCCAGCAACTTGCCCGCCGATGTGCCCAGTACGCTGAACGCCCGCACCGTGTTCAACGAGGCGCCGATGGCCTTCCCCAATGGCTGCCATATCGCGGAAGTGGAAATTGACCCCGAAACCGGCCTGACCGAGGTGGTGAAGTACACCACGGTGAACGACTTCGGCGTCATCGTGAATCCGCTGCTGGTGCAGGGCCAGGCGCATGGCGGCATCGCCCAGGGCATTGGCCAGGCATTGTATGAGCATGTGGACTACACTGAGGAAGGCCAACTGCTGACCGCCAGTTACCAGGACTACGCCCTGCCCCGCGCCAGCGACCTGCCCAGCTTTGGCTTTGAAAGCCATGGCGTGCCCTGCACCACCAACCCGGTGGGTGCCAAGGGCTGCGGTGAGGCCGGTTGCGCCGGCAGCCTGCCCTCGGTGATGAATGCGGTGGTGGATGCGCTGGCCGAATTGGGCGTGGGGCATATCGACATGCCCGCCACGCCGGAGCGCGTCTGGCTGGCCATCCAGGCGGCGCGCGGCTGAGCCTGCGCTTCACGTCTGCGCGACTGCACCTGCCACAGTGAGAGGGTGCAGTGGAATGTGATTGGACCCGCCCCAGGGGCGTGGTCATTGTCGGGTAAAGGCGATGGCACGGGGGCTGTCGCCGGGGCGGGTGCTTCCTTGTGCGGGCCGGTGGCTTGCTGTGGCTTGCCCGGTTCCCACAGGAGGGATGTTCTAATGGCCGTGCTTACGGGCAGGCGAGTGTTGGTGGTTGAGGACGAGGCGCTGGTGGCGATGCTGGTGGAGGATGCTCTGCTGGATGCCGGCGCCGAGGTGGTGGGGCCGGTGGCAACGGTGGCCGAGGCCCTGCGCCTGCTGGAGCAGTTGCGCGATAACCTGCCGGAAGCCGCGGTGCTGGACCTCAATTTGGCTGGCGAGCCTTCCACCCCGGTGGCGGATGAACTGGCCCGCCACGGCGTGCCCTTTGTGGTCGCCACTGGCTATGGGTCAGACGGCCTGCCGCCAGGCCATGCCAATGTGACCGTGCTGGCCAAGCCCTACGACCCGGACGACCTGACGGCCGCCCTGGCGCGACTGTGGGCCTGAAGCAACGGCGCTGAATCAGCGCATCAGCGCCTTCAGCGTGCCTTCCATCTCATTGAGAATGGCCGGGTCATCAATGGTTGGCGGCACCACATAGGTTTCGCCATCCGCGATTTTGCGCAGCGTGGCGCGCAAAATCTTGCCGCTACGGGTCTTCGGCAGCCGCGCCACCACGGTGCAATCCTTGAAGGCAGCCACCGGGCCGATCTTTTCCCGCACCAGCCCCACCAATTCGCGGGTGATGGTGGCTTCGTCCTTGGTCACGCCGGCTTTCAGCACCACCATTCCCAGCGGCACCTGGCCCTTAAGGCTGTCCTTGATCCCAACCACGGCGCATTCCGCCACATCCGGGTGGCCGGCCAGCACTTCCTCCATCGCCCCGGTGCTCAGGCGGTGCCCGGCCACGTTGATGATGTCATCCGTCCGGCTCATCACCCAGACATAGCCCTCAGCATCCACCATGCCGGCATCGCCGGTGTTGTAGTAGCCGGGGAAGGCTTCCAGGTAGCTTTCGCGGAAGCGGTCATCGGCCTTGTACAGCGTGGGCAGGCAGCTTGGCGGCAGCGGCAGCTTTATCGCCAGGCTGCCAATCTGCCCCGGTGCCACCTGCTGCCCGGCCTCGTCCAGCGCCTGCACGTCGTAGCCCGGACTGGCCTTGCCGCCGCTGCCGGGGTGCATCTCAAACAGCCCCAGCCCGCGGAAGCCACCGGTGATGGCCCAGCCGGTTTCGGTCTGCCACCAATGATCCACCACCGGCTTGCCCAGCAGCGCGTGGACCCACACCTGGGTCGGCGGGTCGCAGCGCTCCCCGGCCAGGAACAGGGCTTCCAGCCGGCTCAGGTCGTACTTCGCCAGCAGCTTGCCCTCGGGGTCTTCCTTCTTGATCGCGCGGATCGCCGTGGGCGCGGTGAACAACACTTTCACTTTATGGTCGGCGCAAACGCGCCAGAAGGTGCCGGCATCCGGCGTGCCCACCGGCTTGCCCTCAAACAGCACGCTGGTGCAGCCTGCCAGCAGCGGCGCATAGACAATGTAGCTGTGCCCCACCACCCAGCCCACATCGCTGGCGGCCCAGAACACATCGCCAATGCCGCAGCCGTACAGCAGCCGCATGGAGTTATGCAGCGCCACGGCATGGCCGCCATTGTCACGCAGCACGCCCTTGGGCTTACCGGTGGTGCCGCTGGTGTACAGAATATAGAGCGGATCGGTGCTCGCCACCGGCACGCAGGGGTGCGGCGCGGCGGCGGCCTCGGCGGCCAGCCAGTCCTCGTCGCGCCCCGGCTGCAAGGCGGCCGCCAATTGCGGGCGTTGCAGCACCAGGCAGGCGCTGGGCTTGTGCGGCGAAAGCCCAATGGCGGCATCCAGCAGCGGTTTGTAGGCCACGGTCCGCCCCGGCTCCAACCCGCATGAGGCACACAGAATGGCCTTGGGTTCGGCATCGGCAATGCGCGCGGCCAGTTCGGCGGCGGCAAAGCCGCCGAACACCACGGAATGCACCGCCCCCAGCCGGGCGCAGGCCAGCATGCCAATGGCCGCTTCCGGCACCATGGGCATGTAGATGATGACGCGGTCGCCCTTGCCCACGCCGCGCGCCGCCAGCGCCCCGGCCAGGCGGGCAACCCTGTCCAGCAGTTGGGCGTAGCTGGTGGTCTCCACCTGGCCGGTCATCGGGCTGTCCCAGATGATGGCCGGCTGCACGCCGCGGCCGGCGGCCACATGGCGGTCCACCGCGTTGTGGCAGGTGTTCAGCACCCCGCCCGGAAACCAGCGGCCATAGGGGCCGTCATTGGCATCAAAGGTAGCCCTGGGCGCCACGGTCCAGTCGATGCCACCGGCCGCTTTGGCCCAATAGGTCTCCGGCTGCTGCCGCCAGGCGGCATAGACGGAATCGTAGCGGGTGGCTTCCTGGCTGGCATTCATTGTCGGACGTTCCTGCGGGCTTGCCTTGAAGGCTGGGCAAAAAAAAGCGCCGGGGAGCGAACTCCCCGGCGCCGTTCCGGTTGGCCGGAGAGCCGCGTTAGCGGTTGTTTTCTTCCGCGAATATATCCCGGTCCTTGGTCTCGGGAATGAAGATGGTGCCGATGACGAAGGTACCGACGGCAATCGCGATCGGGTACCACAGCCCGTAGAAGGGGTCGCCGCTCGACGCGTTCATGGCGAAGGCGGTGGCCGGCAGCAGGCCGCCGAACCAGCCATTGCCGATGTGGTACGGCAGCGACATGGAGGTATAGCGGATGCGGGTGGGGAAGAGTTCCACCAGCGCCGCGGCGATGGGCCCGTAAACCATGGTGACGTAGAGCACCAGGATGAACAGGATCAGGATCAGCGTGGCGATCTGGCCACGGAAGATGTCGAAGGGCGATTCCATCTTCGCCACCGACGGGTTGGACGCCGCCGGATAGCCCGCGGCCGTCAGAGCCGCGGTCAACTGCGCGCCGAAGGTAGCGCCGGAGGCCACCGCGGTTTCACCCACGCGCACCACGGTCGGCGCACCGGCCGCCAAGGATTCGTTGGTGTAGCGCACGGAGGCGCGGGCCAGCGCCGCCTTGGCAATATCGCACGAGGTGGTGAAGCTGGATGTGCCGGTCGGGTTGAACTGGAAGGAGCAGGTCGCCGGGTCGGCGGCCACCACCACGGCAACCCGCTGCTGGGCTTCATACAGCGAGGGGTTGGCGGTGGAAGCCATCCAGTTGAACAGCGGGAAGTAGGTCAGTGCCGCGATCAGGCAGCCGCCCAGGATGATGGGCTTGCGGCCGATCTTGTCGGAAAGCCAGCCGAACACCACGAAGAAGCCGGTGCCGAACAGCAGCGACCAGGCCACCAGCAGGTTGGCGGTGTAGGCGTCCACCTTCAGCACGCTGCCCAGGAAGAACAGCGCGTAGAACTGGCCCGAATACCAAACCACGGCCTGGCCGGCGGTAAGGCCGAGCAGGGCGAACAGCGCCACCTTGCCGTTCTTCCAGACGAAGAAGGCCTCGGTGATCGGCGCCTTGGAGTGGGTGCCTTCCGCCTTCATCTTGGCGAAGGCCGGGCTCTCGTTCAGCTGCATGCGGATCCACAGCGAGATGCCGAGCAGGAAGATCGAGACAATGAAGGGAATACGCCAACCCCAGTCGGCAAAGGCCTCACGGCCCAGCGCCTGCTGGGTGAACAGAATCACCAGCAGAGACATGAACAGGCCAGCGGTCGCCGTGGTCTGAATCCAACTGGTGTAGAAGCCGCGGCGGCCCTGCGGCGCGTGTTCCGCCACATAGGTTGCGGCACCGCCGTATTCACCGCCCAGCGCCAGGCCCTGCAACATGCGCAGCGCAATGAGGATGATCGGGGCCAGAATGCCGATTTCATCCGAGGTGGGCAGGATGCCGACGATGAAGGTCGAGGCGCCCATGATCAGGATGGTGACCAGGAAGGTCCACTTGCGGCCCAGCATGTCGCCCAGGCGGCCAAACACCAGCGCGCCGAAGGGGCGTACCAGGAAGCCGGCGGCAAAGGCCAGCAGCGCGAAGATGGTCCGCGTTGTCTCATTGAACTGGCTGAAGAATTTGGCGCCAATAATGGCTGCCAGCGAACCGAACAGGTAGAAATCATACCATTCGAATACGGTGCCGGCGGAGGAGGCGATGATGACCTTCCGCTCCTCGGCGGTCATCGCCCTGTTTGCTTGATCGGTGCTCATGGTCTGGTCGCCCGTCCCTGCTTTGTGTTTATCCCCAAGGATTACCGTAGGGCCTCGGCGCCAGCAGCGCGGACCGCAACGGAAAGCCCCCTTCAGTCCAGCGCGTTGGCCAGAACCTGAAACATCATATAACGGCCCGGGCGTTTACGGGCGCTCAATCAATTGCCCGCGAGAATGCGCAAGCTTCAGTTGCCTAACTGCAACACTGTGGCGCAACCGGAATGGCTGCGCTGTTACTTTGTTACAAAGGCCTTTTCCACCACGAAGGTGCCGGGCTTGCTGTTGTTGCCCTCAACAAAGCCACGGGCTTCCAGCAGCGGAATCATATCGGCGTTGAACGCCTCAGACCCGCACATCATCACCCGGTCATGCTCGGGGTTGAAGGCGGGCAGGCCAAGGTCAGTGGTAATCCGGCCCGACTCGATCAGCGCCGTGCTGCGCATTTGCACCGGGAAGGGCTCGCGCGTCACGCTCGGGTAGTACAGCAGCTTGCCGGCCACCATCTCGCCCAGGAATTCATGCGCCGGCAGGTCCTTGGTGATGAAGTCGCGGTAGGCCAGTTCGGCCACTTCGCGCACCGTGTGCTGCAGCACCACCCGGTCATATTTCTCAAACACTTCCGGCTCGCGGATCAGGCTCATGAACGGCGCCAGCCCGGTGCCGGTGGCAAAGAAGTACAGCGTTTTGCCCGGCAGCAGGTTCTCGGTCAGCAGCGTTCCCACCGGCTTGCGGCCGATCAGCACCGAACCCCCAACCTCGATATGTTGCAACCGCGAGGTCAGTGGCCCGTTCGGCACCTTGATGGAAAGGAACTCCAGTTCCTCCTCCCACGGCGCGCTCACCACCGAATAGGCCCGCACCAGCGGCTTACCCTCGACCATCAGGCCGATCATGGTGAACTGCCCGGCCACGAAGCGGAACGCCGTGTCCCGCGTGCAGCGGAAGCTGAACAGCTTTTCGGTCCAGTGGTGCACCCAGGTCACCTTCTCCTCGAAGAAGGCCGGGGGCACCTTGGCGGCGGGGGTGGGCTCGATGATGGCGTTCATGGGTCCGGGTAAATGCTGCGGCGCGGCGAAAAGTGCAACACTTGGGTGACAGTGGCTTTGCGCTGGCGCAGCCCAGGGGCAGGATTGCCACAGCAAGCAGGAACCCAGCGCATGACCCAGCCGCCCGTTGGCCCCGAGGTAGACCCTACGCCACGGCCAATTCCGGCCCGCATCCCGCATCGGGGCCGCGCGGTGGACCTGGAGCCGTTGCATATCCGCCATGTCCCGGAGTTATGGCAGGCTGCCGCTTCCGGCACCCCCGCCGCGGATGCCGGCTGGGCCTATCTGGGCTACGGCCCCTTCGCCAGCCAGGCGGCGTTGCGCGCCCAGGTAGCCAGCATGGCAGCGGTGCACGACCCCCTGGCCTGGGCCATTCGGCCGCACCGTACCGGCACGGTGGATGGCTGGCTGACGCTGATGGACATCCAGCCAGGCAATGCCGCCATTGAATTGGGCAATATCTGGTTCAGCACCCGCATGCAGCGCACCCGCGCCGCCACCGAGGCGATGTTCCTGCTGATGCGCCACGCCATGGATGACCTGGGCTACCGCCGCCTGCTGTGGAAATGCAACGCCTTGAACGCCCCCAGCCGCCGTGCCGCCACCCGGTTGGGCTTCGTTTATGAAGGCGAATTGCGCGCCCATATGGTGGTGAAGGGCCGCCGCCGAGACAGCAGCTACTTCTCCATTCTGGCCGAAGAATGGCCCGCCCGGCGCGATGCCATTTCCGCCTGGCTGGAGGACAGCAACTTCGACCCCTCGGGCCGCCCCTGGGAATCGCTGCGCGCCGGCAACTGAAGCCCGGCTCGCCCGCTGAGATTGTGCCTTGGTCCGGTCTGCGGCATGCTTACGGCAGACCAAACCAACGAGTTGCCCCATGCCCGAGGTTGCCGATTCCGTAGGTGCTTTCATGCCAGGCCCGCGGGCTGTCCGGGCCGGAGCAGCCGACGGCCCGCTGGCCGGGCTGACCTTCGCGGTGAAGGATTTGTTTGACGTTGCCGGGGTGGTCACCACCTACGGCAACCCGGATTGGGGCCGCAGCCACGGTGCCGCCGCCGCCACCGCCCCGGCGGTGCTGGCCCTGTTGCAGGCCGGCGCCACCTTGGCCGGCAAGACCAAAACGGTGGAACTGGCCTATGGCCTCACCGGTGAGAATGTCTGGTACGGCACGCCGATTAACCCCGCCGCGCCGGACCGTTTCCCCGGCGGCTCCTCCTGCGGCTCCGCCGCCGCCGTCTCGGCCGGGCTGGTGGATGTCGCCCTGGGCAGTGACACGGGCGGCTCGGTTCGCATTCCCGCCAGCTATTGCGGCACCTTCGGCATTCGTCCCACCTGGGGCGCGGTTTCCCTGGCCGGCGCCTGCGGCCTGGGCCCCAGCTTTGATACCTGCGGCTGGTTCGCCCGCAGTGCCGCTGTGCTGGAGCAGGTGGGCCAGGTCCTGCTGCCCAGCGGTGAGGCCACACCGCTTGGCCCGCTGGTGAAGGTGAAGGAAGCCTGGATCAACGCCGAGCCGACCACCGCCCGCGCCCTGGCCCCGGCCCTGGCCGCCATTGAGCGCCGCTTCGGCCCCACCCTTTCGGTGGATTTGGCGCCCGAGGGGCTGAACGCGCTGTACGAGCATTTCCGCTGCGCCCAGGCCGAAGAAGCCTGGGCCACGCTGGGCCGTTGGGTGGAGCAGGCGAAGCCGGAATTCGGCCCCGGGGTGAAGGAACGCTTCGCCGCAGCCAAGGCCATGGACCCCGCCAAGGCCGCCGCCGGCCGTGCCTTCCGCCGCCTGTTTGCCGAACGCATGCGGGCGCTGCTGGCCGGCGGCACGGTGCTGATCTATCCCACCTCGCCCACCGCCGCCCCGCGCCTTGACCTGTCGCTGGATGCCCAGAATGCCGTGCGCGAGCGCACCATGGGCGTGACCGCCATTGCCGGCCTGGCCGGCCTGCCCGAGATTACCCTGCCGCTCGGCCGGGTTGAGGGGGCGCCGGTTGGGCTTTCCCTGGTGGCTGGCCCTGGGCGGGACCGTGCCCTGCTGGCCCTGGCCACCAGCGTGGCGGCCGCGACGGGTTCCGCAGGATAGGGTTGCAACCATGCTGATTCGCGACGCCGGCCCGGCCGATGTGCCTGCCATCACCGCAATCTACGCCCACCATGTTCTGCATGGCACCGGCACCTTCGAGGAAGAGGCCCCTGACCAGGCCGAGATGACCGCGCGCCTGCAACGGGTGCAGGGCAATGGCTGGGCCTGGCTGGTGGCGGAACTGGATGGCCAAGTGCTGGGCTACGCCTATTTCAGCCAGTTGCGCGACCGCTCAGCTTATCGCTTCAGCGCCGAGGACAGCATCTATATCCGCGACGATATTCGCGGCCAGGGCGTGGGCAAGGCGCTGGTGGCGGCGTTGCTGGAACGTGCTGAGGCCGTCGGATTCCGCCAGATGTTCGCGGTGGTTGGAGACAGCGACAATGTCGGCTCCATCGGCCTGCATGTCTCGCTGGGGTTCCGCCAGGCAGGCGTGCTGAAAGCCGCCGGGCTGAAATTCGGCCGCTGGCTGGACGTGGTCTATCTGCAGCGGCCGCTGGGCCTGGGCGACCGCGACCTGCCGGGCTGACCCGGCAGGCTGCACCCTGGCTCAGGCGATAACGATCAACTCGCTGGCGCCCCAACCGGTCACGCCATCAAAGCTGGCAATGGCCACCTTGGCGCCGGCCCCGGTGCCATCGGCGTCCCACCACAGCACCTTGACGTCGGTTTCATAGATGAACTGCCCGGTGGCGGCCGTGGCGGCGCCGGCCTTGTTGGCAGCGTAGTGACCGCCGGCTGCCAGGGCTTGCCCGGCCACCAGGCCGCCGCCAAAGCCCGCGGCGGAAATCTCAATGCTGTCCTGCGCGCCGACATAGCTGCGGAGCACGTCGCCGCCTTCATTGGCAAAGTTGAAGCGGAACACGTCATTCCCCGCCCCACCCAGCAGGGTATCGGCGCCCAGGCCGCCCAGCAGCGTGTCATTGCCGGCGCCGCCATTCAGCAGGTCATTCCCGGCGCCGCCCAGCAGGTGGTTGGCGCCGGCATCGCCGGTCAACTGGTCCGCCAGGGCCGAGCCGGTCAGGTTCTGGATCTTCACCAGAGTATCGGTGCCCTGGCCGGTGGCGACGCCGGTGGCCAGGCTGGCATGGATGCCACTGGCGCTGGCCGAATAATCCACCGTGTTGCTGCCGCCGCCTCCCAGGAAGCTCTCGTTGCCGGTGCTGCCGAAGAAGGTGTCATTGCCTTGGGTCAGCAAGGCTGCCGCGCCGGCCCCGGTGGCGCCAGGCTGGCCGAGGTAGCTGACGAAATCGGCGTAGAGCAGCCCCGGCCCGCCCTGACTGACGCCGGCGGTGCTGAGGGTGGAGGCGATCCAGCCGCTGGTCTGGGTGATATCCGCCGAATGGGAATGCACGATATCGGTGATGGTGGCGCCTTGCAGATGCAGCAGCAGGTAGGTGCCGTCGGTGCAGGCATAGGCCACCACGGCGCCGAAGCCGCGGATAGTGGTAACGCTGAGCGGGGTGCTGATATCCAGCGTGGCCTGCCAGGGCGCCACGGGCGTGGCCGAAGCCAGGTAGGTGAAGTTCGACATGGCGATGATCCCGCTGCTGCTGGATCATTCTGCCCACCGCTACTGACGCGGGGCTGACGGCCCTGGGCAGCGGCACCAGCCACCGCCCAGGGCAAGCGCAACTCAGGTGGTGATGCGCAGCAAACGCGCCGCCGTCTCGCCCAACACGGCGCGCTTCTGCGCGTCATTCAGCGAGTTGGAGGCCATGATGTGGTCCACGGGGTCGAACACCCAAGGGTAGGGCCAGTCGCTGCCCATCACCATCTGCATGGCGCCGGTCACGGCCTGCTGGTGGCGAATGGCTTCCGGCGTGAACACCAGGCTGTCGAACCAGATCTGCTTCAGATACTCGGTCGGCTTCTTCTTCAGCGTAATCGAGCTGTCGCAGCCCGCCGGGTTCAACCGGCAGCCATGGTCGAAGCGGTCAGCGTAATGCGTCAGGAAGCCACCGCCATGCGCCGCAATCACCTTCAGGCCCGGGGCGCGGTCGAACACGCCCTCGAAGATCATGTGCGCCAGCGCGATGGTGGTGCCAAGCGGGTTGCCGATGACATTGGTCAGGTAGCCATTGCCGGCCAGCCGCGCGTTCAACTGCGGCACGCCCTG
>CANFIE010000017.1 GCA_947446625.1 Acetobacteraceae bacterium
CCTGCCGCGCCCTGGCCAAGCCGCCCCGGGTGCTGTTCACCTCCTCGGTGGCCAGCTTCGGCGGTGGCCAGCACGCCAACCTGCCCGACGATTCCCGCCAACTGCCCACCAACAGCTACGGCGCGCAAAAAGCCATTGGCGAGCTGCTGTTGCAGGACGCCACCCGCAAGGGCTTCATGGATGCCGTCAGCATTCGACTGCCCACCGTGGTGGTCCGCCCCGGCCGGCCCAACAAGGCCGCCAGCAGCTTCTTCAGCGGCATATTGCGCGAGCCCCTGCTGGGCCTGGCCACCGAATGCCCGGTGGCCGACAGCTTCCGCGTTTGGGTCTGCTCGCCGCGCCGCGCCGTGGAATGGTTCCTGCACGCGCTGAGCATGGATACCAGCAGCCTGGGCGTGGACCGGGGCATCAACCCACCCGGCCTTTCCGTCACGGTGGGCGAAATGCTGGCCGCGCTGGAAGCCGTGGGCGGCGCGGAGGCCCGCGCCCTGGTGCAGCGCGTGCCGGATGCGGAGATCGAAGCCATTGTCGGCGGCTGGCCCGGCAAGTTCACCGCCGAACGCGCCCGCAAGCTCGGCTTTTCCGAGCATGAAGACCTGCAAGCCGTCCTCCGCGCCTTCGTGGCGGACGACCTGGCCGCCACCAAGGCAGACCGGGGCCTCTGAAAGGAGGCCCCTGGCGGCTCAGCGCCGCCCGGCCTCACAATCCCGCAGGAAGTCGATGAAGATCGCCGCCAGCGTCGGGTCCTTGGCGTCCCAGGCGGCGAAGTCCACATCCACCTCCACATCATGGCTGAAGATCTCGGCGTAGCGGCTGTTCGGCAGCAGCCGATGCGCCGTCTGCCCCGGAATGCGCGGGTGGATGAAGTCATTCCCCGGCACCACAATGGCCGGCATGGCCATGCGCCGCATCGCCTCGGGCGGAATGCCCGAAATCGGGTGGTTCGCCCCGGCCTGATACCCCGCCAGCCAGCGCCGCATGCTGGCCACGAAGCGCTCCGCCCCCATCGCCATCAGCGCATCGCGGTTGGCCGGATTGGCCTTGATCATCGCGCCGAAATGGTCGGTGGCGCAGACCGCTTCCATGCCCCCGGCCTCGGCCGCGGCAATGAACTGGTGGTAGTAGTTGTGCGCCAGCTTCTTCGCGGCATAGTCGCCGCCGGTCACCCGCCACAGCAGCAGCGCCTTCACCGCCGCCGGGTGATGCATCGCCAGGGTCAGCGTCAACCGCGCGCCCGAGGAACAGCCGCAGATATAGGCCGGCTCGTTGATGCCAATATGCCGCATCAGCGCCAGCAAATCCTCGGCCTGCTCGCGGCTCTCGCCATCACCCTCGAAATTCACCCCCGAGGCACCGGTATTGCGCCGGTCATGTACCAGCACCCGGAAGCCCGCCTCGGCAATCAGCAGCCCCAGCGGCTTCACCGAAACCAGGCCGCGCCGCCCACCCGGGGAAATCGCAATCCAGGGGCCGGAGGTGCCCAGCACCTCGTAAACCCGTTCAACACCACGAATGCGGGCTTGCGGCATGGCTTGTACGTCCTCCATCTCGGTTGCCGCGAAGGCTAGCGCCTGATCGTCGTCGGTGGAACCACCGGCGGCGTGAATCAGCCGCGTTTGCCCGCCCCGCCCCGGCGCTTTATGCTGGCGCCGAATTCCAGTTTCGGAGCAGCGGCGCCATGCGCGACCCCCAGATCACCGGCTACACCCCCAAGGCCACCGAAGGCGTGACGCCCGACGACCGCATCACGGTGGAAAGCCGCGTGGTGGCCTGTGATGGCGGCGGCGGCACGCTCGGCCACCCCACCGTCTATCTCCGCATCGAACAGCAGCAGGTCACCTGCCCCTATTGCTCGCGCAGCTATGTGCTGCGCGAAGGCGCCGGGGGCCACGACCATCACTGAGGTGGCGGCGGCGCCCGGCCGGCACCTCGTCCTCATCGACGGCTCCGGCTACATCTTCCGCGCCTTCCACGCCATTCCCTCCATGACCAGCCCGAGCGGCGTGCCGGTGAATGCCGTCTATGGCTTCTGCGGCATCCTCTCGCGCTTCCTGCTCGACCACACCGACAGCCACATCGCCGTGGTGTTCGACACCTCCCGCGTTACCTTCCGGCAGGACATCTACCCCGCCTACAAGGCCCACCGGCCCGAGGCGCCGGAGGAACTGGTCCCGCAATTCGCCCTGATCCGCGAAGCCACCGAGGCTTTCGGCGTCGCCCGTGTGGAATTGCCGGGCTTCGAGGCCGATGACCTCATCGCCGCCTATGCCAAGTCCTTCCACGAGGCCGGCGGCCAGGTCACCATCGTCTCGTCAGACAAGGACCTGATGCAGTTGGTCCGCGACGGCGTGCAGATGCTCGACCCCATCAAGCAGAAGCCAATCCGCGCGCCCGAGGTGTTCGAGCGTTTCGGCGTGCCGCCCGAGAAGGTGGTGGAAGTCCAGGCCCTGGCCGGCGACGCCACCGACAATGTCCCCGGCGTGCCCGGCATTGGCGTGAAGACCGCCGCCCAGCTCATCACCGAATACGGCGATCTCGAAACCCTGCTGGCCCGCGCCGGCGAGATCAAGCAGCCCAAGCGCCGCGAAAGCCTGCTCACCTTTGCCGACCAGGCCCGCATCAGCCGCCGCCTGGTGCTGCTGGACGAAAACGCCCCGCTCCCGGTGCCGGTGGAGGAACTGGTCTCCCGCGCGCCCGACAATGCCGTGCTCACCCGCTTCCTGGCCGCTCAGGGCTTCCGCAGCCTGCTGGCCCGCATGGGCCTGGGCGAGGCCGCCGGCACCGCCACCCCGCGCCCCCGCGCGCCCACCACCAGCACCCCCGCCGCCCCCAGCGCCACGCCGCAGGAAGCCGGCTGGGGCAGCTATGAATGCGTCACAACCGCCGAAGCGCTCAGCGCCTGGATCGCCGAGGCCGAGGCCGCCGGCGTGGTGGCGCTTGATACCGAGACCGACAGCCTGGACGCCCTGCGCGCCCGCCTGGTTGGCATTTCCCTCGCCACCGCCCCAGGCCGCGCCTGCTACATTCCGCTGCGCCATGTCGGCCCCGGCGGCGCACAGGGAGACATGCTCGGCGAAGCCCAGGCCGCCCCCGAGCAACTCGGCTTCGATACCGCCCTCGCCATGCTCCGCCCACTGCTGCAGGACCGCAGCGTGCTGAAGGTGCTGCAGAACGCAAAGTACGACCTTGAGGTCCTCGCCCAGCCCTATAATGGCGGCATCGCGGTCACCCCCATCGACGACACCATGCTGATCTCCTACGCCATGGAAGCCGGCCGCCACGGCCATGGCATGGACGAACTCAGCAGCCTGCATCTCGGCCACACCCCCGTTCCCATCGCCGAGGTCATCGGCACCGGCCGCGCCCGCATCACCTTTGATGCCGTCCCGCTCGACAAGGCCACCGCCTACGCCGCCGAGGATGCCGATGTCACGCTCCGCCTCTGGCTGCTGCTGAAGCCGCAACTGCGCGAAACCGGCGCCCTGGCGCTTTATGAACAAGTAGAACGCCGCATGGTGCCCGTGCTGCGCGACATGGAGATGGCCGGCATCAAGGTGGATGGCGCCGAACTCGCCCGCATCGGCGAGGATTTCTCCGCCCGCCTCATCATCCTGGAACGCGAAATCCACGAGATTGCCGGCAAGCCCTTCAATGTCGGCTCGCCCAAGCAGCTTGGCGAAATCCTGTTCGACGAAATGAAGCTGCCCGGCGGCAAAAAGGGCAAGACCGGCGCCTGGGGCACCGACGCCTCCGTGCTGGAGGAACTGGCCAACCAGGGCATCGCCCTGCCGGTCAAAATCCTGGAATGGCGCCAACTCGCCAAGCTGAAATCCACCTATGTGGATGCCCTGGCCAACGCCATCGACCCGCGCACCGGCCGCGTCCACACCGACTTCGCCATGGCCATCACCAGTACTGGCCGGCTCTCCTCCAGCGAACCCAACCTGCAAAACATCCCGGTCCGTACCGAGGAAGGCCAGCGCATCCGCCGCGCCTTCGTGGCCGAGCCCGGCCATGTGCTGATGAGCGCCGACTACAGCCAGATCGAACTGCGCCTGCTGGCCCATCTGGCGGAAGTGCCCGCCCTGGTGGAAGCCTTCCACCAAGGCCAGGATATCCACAGCCGCACCGCCGCCGATATTTTCCACCTGGAACCTGGCGCGGTGGACAAGGAAGCCCGGCGCCGCGCCAAAACCATCAATTTCGGCATCATCTACGGCATGTCCGCCTTCGGCCTCGCCGGCCGCCTGGGCATCGGCCCCGGCGAAGCCAAGGGCATCATCGACGCTTATTTCGCCCAATACCCCGGCATTCGCGCCGCCATGGAACGGCTGAAGGAACAGGCCCGCACCAACGGCTATGTCACCACCAGCTTCGGCCGCCGCCTCTGGATCCCCGAGATCACCACCAAGGACATGGCCCGCCGCGCCGGGGCCGAGCGCCAGGCCATCAACGCCCCCTTCCAGGGCGGCGCCGCCGAGGTCATCAAGCGTGCCATGGTCCGCGTGCCGCTGGCCCTGCGCGAAGCCGGCCTCAATGCCCGCATGCTGCTGCAGGTGCATGACGAACTGGTGTTCGAAGTACCCGAGGCCGAGGTGGCCGCCACCGAGGCCGTGGTGAAGCAGGTGATGGAAGGCGTGGCGCAGCTGAACGTGCCGCTGGCCGTGGAAGTGGGCACTGGCCATAGCTGGGCCGAGGCGCATTGAGCCGCAGACTTACAGAAAATTTGCGTTTTCCTTAACAAGGCAGGCAAAATACCGGCAAATTTTGCGAGAGCCTCGTCGTGAAAAGGTTCCTGGCCTCGATCCCCCAGTGGTGGATGAACCGCCCGCAGCGCCCAGAGCCTCCGGCGCTGCGCTTTATGCTGCTGGCCTCCATGCTGGTGCCGCTGCTGTTCCTGGCCGGTGCCGCCTGGCAGGACTACCGCCAACTCCACGCCGAGGCCCAGGCCGCGGTGGAGCGCCTGACCAGCGTCGCCAAGGAACATGCGCTGAAGGTGGTGGAAACCAGCACCGTCATGCTCGACCGCATCGAGGACCAGGTGCGCGGCATGACCTGGCCCGAGATTGAAGCCCGTGGCGCCGCCATCCAGGCCGAACTTCGGCTGATGCAGGAACCGCTGGAACAGGTCACCTCGCTGCATCTGGTGCGGCCCGATGGCCAGTTGGCCCTGATCAGCCGTGCCTACCCCACCCCCAGCGTCAACCTCACCGGCCGGGGGTATTTCCGCACCATAGCCGCCGGCGAACGTGGTCCGGTCTTCGGCGAACCCATGGGCGGCGCCAGTTCCGGCATCGTCGCCTTCACCATGTCCCGCCGGCGGGATTCGATGGACGGCCAGTTCAATGGCCTCGGCATCGTCTCGCTGCTGCCCAGCTATTTCCAGCAGCACTGGCGCAGCATGGCGGAAGGCAACCGCTTCGGCTTCGCCCTGCTGCGCGCCGACGGCCTGGTGCTGGCCGAACAGCCCCCCGGCGCCGAAGCCGCGCACCCCACGCCGCCGCCGCCAGCCGCCCCACCCCATGCCATGCTGGAATCCTCGTCCACCCAGGCGGTGCTGGAACGCGGCCCCGGGCCTGATGGCAAGGAATGGCTCACCGGTTTCCGCCAGGTGGGCAATCACCCGCTCTACGTCTGCGTCGGCCTGCCCATGGCGGCGCTCTGGGCCACCTGGCTCAACCACTTCGTGGTCACCGCCCTGCTCTGCCTCACTGCCATGGCGGCTCTGGGCTATGCCTCGCTCATGGCCATGCGCCGCTGGCATTCGGAACAGGCCACCCAGGCTCGGCTGCGCGAAACCGCCGACGAGTTGCGCGCCGAGATCGAGCGCCGCGAGCAGGCCGAGGCCGGGCTGCATCAGGCCCAGCGGCTGGAGGCCCTGGGCCGCCTGACCGGCGGCGTGGCGCATGACTTCAACAACCTGCTCACCGCCATCCTCGGCACCGTCACGCTGTTGGAACGCCATTTGGGCAAGGAACTGGACGACAAGTCCCGCCGCCTGCTCGCCGCGGCACGAGACGCCGTCTCCCGCGGCGCCAGGCTGAATGCCGGCCTGCTCACCTTCGCCCGGCGCCAGCCGCTCAGCCCCACCAACCTGGACGCCAACGTGCTGCTGCGCGGCTTCACCCCGCTGATGCAGCAGGCATTGGGTGAAGCCTCTCCGCTGCGGCTGAACCTGGCCGCGGACCTGCCCCCCTGCCGCGCCGATGCCAGCCAGTTGGAAGCCGCCGTGCTCAACCTGGCCATCAATGCCCGAGACGCCATGCAGGGCGGCGGCAGCGTCACCCTCAGCACCTGGCGCTGCCAGTTGGACGCCACGGCCCTGGCCGGCAACCGCGACGCCAAGCCCGGCGAGTTCTGCGCCATTGCCCTGGCAGACACCGGCCAGGGCATGCCCGTTGCCGTGCGAGAGCGTGCCTTCGAGCCCTTCTTCACCACCAAGGCGCTGGGCAAGGGCACCGGGCTCGGCCTGTCACAGGTATTCGGCTTTGCCCGCCAGTCAGGCGGCCATGTCACCATTGAAAGCACCGCCGGCCAAGGCACCACGGTCATCATCTACCTGCCGGCGGAAGCCGGCTCCACCCGCTCCGAGCCCGTACGGCCCGAGGACCCAGAGGGCGTGGTGGCCATGCGTCACGCCACCATCCTGCTGGCCGAGGATGACCCCCGGGTGCGTGAGGTGACCGCCGAAATGCTGCGCGATGCCGGCTTCCGCGTGGTGGCGGCCGAGGATGGCCGCGAGGCCCTGGCCCTGCTGCGTCGCGGTGAACCTGTCCACTTGCTGTTCAGCGACGTGGTCATGCCCGGCGGCGTCAGCGGCTATGGCCTGGCGCAGGAAGCCCGCCGCCTGCGCCCCGGCCTGCCCGTGCTGCTCACCAGCGGCTTCGCCGGCGCGGTGCTGGAGCCGGATGACCACGGCTTCGACCTGCTGCCCAAGCCCTATGACCGTGCCGTGCTGCTGCAGAAAATCTCGGCCCTGCTGGCCGTGACGGCACGCGGCGCGGCGTGAGGCTAAGGCCGCATCGTCCCGGCGATATCGGCTGGATCATCTCGCGCCACGGCGCCCTTTACGCCGAGGAATGGGGCTGGAGCATCGAGTTCGAGGCCCTGGTGGCCGAGATTGGCGCCCGCTTCATCCGCGAATTCCAACCCGGCCTGGAATGCTGCCTCATCGCTGAACGAGACGGCGAACGCCTGGGCTGCGTCGCCGTGGTGCGGGTGAGCGCCGAAACCGCCAAGCTGCGCCTGCTGCTGGTGGAACCCGCCGCCCGGGGCCTGGGGCTGGGCCATACCCTGGTGGCCGCCGCCGAGGATTTCGCCCGCGCCGCCGGCTACACCAACATGGTGCTCTGGACCCAAAGCTGCCTGCTGGCCGCCCGCCGGATTTATGCCGGGCGCGGCTGGGCCATCACCGCTACCGAGGCCGTCACCGCCTTCGGCGTGGACCTTGTCAGCGAGACCTGGGAGCGCCGGCTGTAGCGTTGCGCTGGCGCTCAATCTCGCGCCACTTCACCACGTTGCGGTTATGCTCCTCCACCGTGCGGGCAAAGGCATGCCCACCGGTGCCATCGGCCACGAAGTAGAATTCCTCGGTGGTGGGCGGGTGCAGCACGGCGGCCAGCGCCGCCCGACCCGGCGCCGCGATGGGCCCCGGCGGCAGCCCCGCCACCCGATAGGGATGATAGGGGTGGTCGCGGTCCAGGTCGGCCCGGCTGATCGGCCGGTCCATGCTCGCCGCGCCACCCGTGGCGGCAAACACCACCGTGGGGTCGGACTGCAACCGCATGCCACGCCGCAGTCGATTCACAAACACCGCCGCCACCCGGGGCCGCTCATCCGCCAACCCAGTCTCACGCTCCACAATGCTGGCCAGGGTCACCGCCTCGCCGGGGGTACTGAAGGGCAGGTTCGGCGCCCGCCCGGCCCAAAGCTCGGCCAGGGTGGTGGCCATGGCGGTTTCGGCCCGGCGCAGCACGGCGGCGCGGGTTTCGCCCCATTGGTAGGCATAGGTCTCGGGCAGCACACCGGCCTCGGCCACGCGGGGCGTCGGCCCCACCAGCCCTTCGGCGCGCTCGAATATCGCGGTAATCTGCTGCGCCACCAGCCCTTCGGCAATGGTCAGCCGCCGCTGCACCGGCCGGGCATGGCGCAGCACATCCAGCACCTGATGCAGGCTGGCCCCGGCGGGAAAGGCGAACTCCGCCGCCCGCAATGGGCCTTCATCCTTGGTCAGCCAGGCGGCCAGGGCAAAACGGCGCGGGCTGGGTACAATGCCGGCCTCGGCCAGCGCCGCGCCAATGGCCTCAATGCCACCACGCGGCACAACGAAAGAGCGCGCCTCGGCCAAGGGACCGGGCGCGCGATATTCTTCCTTGGCCTGCCAGAAGATCAGCCCGGCGAATACGGCCAGGCCGGCCAGGAACAGGCCGACCCAGCGCATACCGGTTAGGGCGCCGCCTTGAAGACGATGCTCGCGTTGGTGCCGCCAAAGCCGAAGCTGTTGGACAGCGCCACCTTGATCGGCCGGCGTTGGGCTTCCTTCGCCACGCGGTCGATGATCGACGCGCGGGAAGGCTTCTCCAGGTTCAGCGTCGGCGGGGCCACACCATCACGAATGGCCAGCACCGAGAAGATGCCCTCCACCGCGCCGGCAGCACCCAGCAAATGCCCGATCGAGGACTTGGTCGAGGACATCGCCACGCCACGCCCGGCATCGCCCAGCAGCCGTTCCACCGCGCCCAGTTCCAGGTCATCGCCCATGGGCGTACTGGTGCCGTGCGCGTTCACATAGCCCAGTTGCTCCGGCGTCACGCCCGCACTCTTCAGCGCAGCGCGCATCGAGCGGAAGGCGCCATCGCCGGTATCAGAGGGCGCGGTGATGTGGTGCGCGTCACCCGACATGCCGTAGCCGATAACCTCGGCGTAGATCTTGGCGCCGCGCTTCTTGGCGTGCTCGTATTCCTCCAGCACAACAACGCCGGCACCCTCTCCCATCACGAAGCCGTCGCGGTCTTCGTCCCAGGGGCGGGAAGCCTTGGTCGGCGTCTCGTTATAGCCGGTGGAAAGCGCCCGGGCGGCACAGAAGCCACCCATGCCAATCTCGCTCACCGCCGCCTCGGCCCCGCCCGCCACCATCACATCGGCATCACCGAAGGCAATGAGCCTTGCGGCATCGCCCATGGCATGCACGCCTGTGGCGCAGGCAGTCACGGCCGAATGGTTCGGCCCCTTGAAACCGTAGGTGATGGAAACATGGCCGCTAGCCAGGTTGATCAGCGCCGCCGGAATGAAGAACGGCGAAAGCCGCTTCACCCGGCCAGCGGCAACCACCTGCGCGGCCTCATAAATGGTGGTCAGGCCGCCAATGCCGGAGCCGATCATCACGCCCGTGGCGCAACGACCTTCCTCATCCTGCGGCTTCCAGCCGGAATCCTCCACCGCTTCAGTCGCCGCCACAATGGCGAGCTGAATGAAGCGGTCCATCTTCCGCTGGTCCTTGACCGGAATCCATTCCGCCATGTCCAGCTTGCCCTCGGCCTTGGTGCCTTGCGGCACCTGGCCGGCAATCCGGGCAGGCAGGTCCTTGGTGTCAAAGGACTGGATGGCCGAGATGCCGCTCTCGCCCGCGATCAGGCGCTTCCAGACATGCTCAACGCCAAGCCCGAGCGGGCAGGCGATGCCCATGCCGGTGACAACTACGCGCCGTGGTCCGGCGATCTGCGCGAACACGATCAGCCTCTCCGTCTGTCCTGACCAGTGCCGATCAGGCCTGGTGCGCCTCGATGTAGGAAATCGCGTCCTTCACGGTCGTGATCTTCTCGGCCGCATCGTCCGGAATCTCAACGCCGAATTCTTCCTCGAACGCCATCACCAGTTCCACGGTGTCCAGGCTGTCAGCGCCCAGGTCGTCGATGAAGGAAGCGCTCTCGGTCACCTTAACTTCGTCCACGCCCAGGTGGTCGATGACGATCTTCTTGACGCGTTCAGCGATGGTGCCGCTCATGCTGTGACAATCTCCTGCGCTAGCGATCTTTGGCCTTGGCCCCGTCAGGACATCCCTGCGGGTCGGGGCGGGCCGGTTAACACGAAACCCGAAGCGGGCCTAGGCGGTGTTTGCCGCCCTGGCAAGGCGTTTCCTGCCCCGCCCGGTAAGTAGTTGCACTATCAGCCACTAATACATGGCCATGCCACCATTCACGTGAATGGTTTGCCCGGTAACCCAGCCAGCTTCAACCGAGGCCAGGTAGACCACGGCACCGGCAATATCCTCCGGCCGGCCAATCCGCCCGGTTGGAATCCGTTCCACCATCTTAGCCTTGATGGCATCCCCAAGCACATCCGTCATGGGGGTTTCAACATAGCCTGGTGCCACAACGTTACACGTTACATTGCGCGGCGCTACTTCCTGGGCCAGCGCCTTGGTCATGCCCACCAGCCCGGCCTTGGCCGCGGCATAATTGGCCTGCCCGGCATTGCCCGAGGAGCCGACGATGCTGCCGATATTGATGATCCGGCCCCAGCGCTTCTTCATCATGCCCCGCAACGCCGCGCGGGAAAGCCGGAACGGCGCCGAGAGGTCCACGTCAATCACCGCGGCCCAGTCGTCATCACCCATGCGCAGGGCCAGCATGTCCTTGGTAAAGCCGGCATTGTTCACCAGAATATCCGGCACCCCCAGTGCCTTCTCCACCGTCTCTACCAGGGCGGGGGCGGCGGAGGCATCGGCCAGGTCGGCCGGGGCCACCAGCACCCGGCTGCCCAACTCGGCGGCCAGCGCCTCCAGTTCGGCGGCGCGCCGGCCCGAAAGAGCCACGGAGGCGCCCTGGGCGTGCAGCGCCCGGGCAATGGCGGCACCAATGCCGCCCGTGGCCCCGGTGACCAGCGCAACCTTGCCAGTGAGGTCAAACATCATCGGTCTCCGCGGTGTCAGGGATTAAGGCCGCGCGCACGCGGGTCGAAGGCAGCAGTGGTGGAAAGGTCAAACCAGGCCCGCGCATTGGTCTCGCCGGCGCCGCCCAGGGCAAAATGCCGGCCCAGCCCAGGCACATAAAGCTGGTCCATGAACAGGTGCGGGGCTTCCGTAGCAATGGTGTAACTCTCCGTTACCACACCATCTTGGGTCTTCACCTGCGCCGTGCGCCCGGGCCCGGCATGGGCAGCCAGCACAAGCCGTGGTTTGGTGCGCGCGCGCACAAGTATGTCGCATTCCGTCCAAGCCAGGGGCAACGCCAATTGGCGCCGAGCCATCTCCACCAGCGGCACCCCAGCGCTGCGTGCCCGGCTCAGCAGCAGCACCATCCGGTCGTCATTCATCCACCAGGGCGAATTCAACAGCGGAACCAGCGCATCGACGCCCTGGCCAAGGTAGCGGCGTGCAGCGAATCGGTAGAGCATATCCTCCTGCAGCAGAACCCGCCGCTTGATCACCAGCCCACCAGTGCGGACAAAGACGAACCCGCCGGGGGCCTTCAGGTCCTCAGCTTTTTCAATAACCCCCTTAGGCCACTGATAGCCCTGCGCCTCCTGCTCCAGGGCGCTCACGGCGAAATACTGGTCGTTGACAGCGGCAACCCGATGCATGGACCGCTTCCGCCCCCGTCAGATCGTTTTCAAAAACGCTTCAACATCAGCCGGCGAGCCAATGGCGCTGGCCTGGGCCTCAGGCGCGTTCCGCTTCATCAGCCCGGTCAGCACCTTGCCGGCGCCCAGTTCCACAAAGCGGTCCACGCCCATGCCGGCCATGGCGGCAATGCATTCGCGCCAGCGCACGGTGGCGGTTACCTGCTGCACCAGCAGACGCCTGATCTCGGCCGGCGCCGTCACCTTGGCCGCGCTCACATTCGCCACCACCGGCACCACCGGCGCAAGCACCTCGGCGCCTTCCAGTGCCTCGGCCATCGCATCGGCGGCCGGGCCCATGAGTGCGCAATGGAAGGGCGCGGAAACCGGCAGCAGCATGGCGCGCTTCACGCCATGTGCGGGGGCGGCGGCCACGGCACGTTCAACCGCGGCCTTGGCGCCTGAGATCACCACCTGGCCACCGCCATTGTCGTTGGCAATCTCCACGCATTCCGCCTTGCCCGAATCCGGGTTCATCGTGGCCGCAGCGCAAATCGCCCCGGCCTGATCCAGGTCCGCGCCCAGCAGGGCGGCCATGGCACCGGTACCGGGCGGAGTCGCCGCCTGCATCGCCTCGCCGCGCAGCCGCAGCAACCGGGCGGCGGTGGCCAGCGAAAACGCCCGCGCCGCCGTCAGCGCGCTGTATTCACCCAAGGAATGCCCGGCCACCAGCGCCACCTTGGCGCCCAGGTCCAGCTTGCCTTCCACTTCCAGCACCCGCAGCACCGCCACGCTATGCGCCATCAGCGCCGGCTGGGCATTGGCGGTCAGGGTCAACTCATCGGCCGGCCCCTCGAACATCAGCGCCGAGAGCTTCTGCTTCAGCGCCTCGTCAACTTCCTGGAAAACCTCGCGCGCAGCGGGGAAGGCGGCGGCAAGATCGCGGCCCATGCCGGGGGCCTGGCTACCCTGACCGGGGAAAACAAAGGCGAGCGCCATGATTTGGGCAGTCCTTGGGCGTGTGACAGGTTCACGGCGGGGTAGCGGCGGGTAACAAGGCTGTCAACGCCCACCCTGGGGCCCACCCTGGGGCCCACCCTGGGGTCCGCGCTTCGCGGCCCCCTTGGTGGCCAGTTGGGCCGCCGCCCGCAGCGCTACCGCCACCGCCTGCCGCGCCCAGTCGCACAGCATATCCGGCGCATCCAGCACCGCCCCGGGCAGCAGCCAAAACCCCAGCGCGGTGGGCTTGCCGGCCCGGGTATAGGTAAACGGCCCACTGCCGGCGGCGGCATAGGCGGGCCGATTGGCGTCATCCACCTTGAAATAGGCGTCGTCACCAAACACCAGCCCAAACATCAGCCCAAACATCAGCCCCTGGCGAATCAGCCCATGGCCGCCGAACATCCGCCGCGCAGTCACCCCGCCAAGCGGCGCCAGGCTTTCCAGCAGGTATGCCAGCAACCCGGAATCAGTGGCCACGCCCAGCCTAGAGCACTATGCGCCCTGTTGGGCGCATTTCGTGCTCTATAACTATTTGAAACTAGAGCAAGAAATCCGTTCTGATGATTCCATCAGAACGGATATTGCTCTAGCTGCCCGGCGTGGCCGGCGGCACCGCAACGGGGGCAGGCGCGGCCGGGGCCGGGTCTGGCAGCGGCGGTGCCAATGGCGCCCAGCCCGGCGCCCCGGCAATCACCGGCTCTGGCGCGGCCGGCGGCGGTACCGGCACCGGCCTAGCAGGCGAGCCCGCCGCCTGTGCCCCGGCCTGGTTCGGCAGTGGCTGGGTATAATCCGGCACAATCCGCGCCTGCGGCCCGGCAATCACCAGCACCCGCTGGCCCAATTCCATCGGCCGCTCGTCGCGCTGGGTTACCGAGACCAGGTCCGGCTTGCCGGCAATCCGCACCACGTATTCCCAGGCGATATTATCCACCAGGCCATGCTCAACGGCGGAACCGGCAATGCCGCCGATCAAGGCGCCGCCCACGCCGCCCAGGGCCGAAAAAATGCCGCTCGGCGCCTGCGAACCCAGCACCGCGCCCGCCGCGCCACCGGCGGCGGTCCCGGCCTCGCCACCCGAGACGATGTTGATCCGCCGGGTGCCAACGATGACCCCCTGTTCAACCTTGTTGGCCTGCTGCACCGCCCGGGTGCTGTAGGTATCGGGGCTGAAATCGCCGCTGCAGCCGGCCAGGGGCAGCAGGACAAGGGTGGCAAGCAGGAACGGGCGCAAGGCGGTTACCCCCAGGGAGAAGCGCAGGCACCGCTGAATACCGGGCCGGCGCGCCGTTGTCAGCAAACCGATATGTCACTCGTTGCAACGCCACAGGTCCGGCATGGTGCAGGAAGGGTTGGCCCGGCATTCCTGCGTCACCCGGGCCGAGCACTGCATGTAGCGCCCGCGCCGCTCGGCCTCCTCCTGCTGGCGTTCCTGGTATTCGCCGGTCACGCAGAATTCCTCGCCCGTCTGGAACAGGTCCTCGATGTAATCATCGGTCAGCCCAAGGGCCCGCGCCCGGGTCACCGCCGCCACCGCCGGGGGCCGCGCCTTGGCGCATTGCCAAGTATGGTCAATCCGCTCGTATTCCGCCGCCCGGGTGACCGCCAGGCAGTAAATCCCATGGTGGCTGCCCTGCGCCGCCAGCGCCTCGCGCTGCGGCACGCCCATGCCCCGGCACTCGAACAAATCCGCCGCCGCCGGCCTTGGTACCAACGCCAGCCAAACCAGCAACAGGCCCACCAACCAGCGCATGCCCCGGCTCCTTCGGTTCGTTACCAGCATAGCAATTTGCGCCGCACGCTCCAGGGCGCATGCTGGCAAAAAACCGGGAGGATTCATCCATGCTGCCCCGCCGCGCCCTGCTCGCCGCACCCGCCCTGCTGCTGCCATCCCTGGTCCGCGCCCAACCCGCCTGGCCCACCCACCCGCTGAAGCTGGTGGTGCCCTTCGCCCCGGCCGGCGCCACCGATGCCGTCGCCCGGGTCATGGCCCAGGCCCTGGGCGACCGCCTGGGCCAGCCCGTGGTGGTGGAAAACCGCTCCGGCGCCAGTGGCAACCTGGGCACCGAGGTCGTGGCCCGCGCCCGGCCCGATGGCCTGACCATGCTCTATGCCACGGCCACCAGCGCCATAAACCTGACCGTCTTCCCCAACCTGCCCTTCAACCTGCGGCGGGATTTTACGCCCGTAGTGCTCATAGCCGTGCTGCCCGGCGTGGTGGTGGTGCCGGCGGCCAGCCCCATCCGCAGCATCGCCGACCTCATCGCCGCCGCAAAGGCCGACCCCGGCGGCCTGCACTACGGCTCGGGCGGCATCGGCTCCTCCATCCACCTGTCATCCGAGATGTTCGACCTGATGGCGGGCACCCGCATGACCCATGTGCCCTATCGCGGCAGCGCCCCCGCCATTCTGGATATGTATGCCGGCCGGCTGCAGCTGATGTTCGACAACCTGCCCTCCTCGATCGAGCACATCCATGCCGGCCGCCTGCGCGCCATTGCCGTCACCACCCCCCAGCCGCTGCCCACCCTGCCTGGCGTGCCCACCGTGGCCGCCAGCCTGCCGGGGTACGAGGCCACCAGTTGGCACGGCCTGCTGCTGCCGCGCGGCAGCCCGGCCGAGGCCGTGGCCCGGCTCAACACCGCCACCAACGCCGCCCTGGCCGATACCAGCGTGCGCGACAAAGTGCTGGCCCAGGGCGCCCTGCCCGCCGGCGGCACCCCGGCGCAGATGGCCGCCCACCTGGAAGCCGAGATTGCCCGCTGGGCACCGGTGGTACGCGCTGCCGGGGTAACGCCGGGCTAGCGCCTGATCGCCTGAGGCGGTAACGCCGCGGGGCGTGAATCAGTCGCTCGAACCCACAAACTGATCGCCTGAGGCGGTAACGCCGCGGGGCGTGAATCAGTCGCTCAATCCATTTGGCTGACCGCCCAAGGTGGCATCGCCCTTGCCCCCACCCGCCGCTTGTGCTTTACGCCCGCGTTCCCTGCCGGCCCGCGGAGGCATCGCGCGCCGGCTATGCCCATTTCCCCCACGCATTCCGCCGAAGGGGCCGGGCTGAGCCAGCCATAGGGAGACCCCATGCCGCTATATGAAACCGTGTTCATCGCACGGAACGACGTGACTCAACAGCAGGTTGAGACCATCGCAGACCAGGTCGCCACCATCATCACCGAAGCCGGTGGTGAAGTGAAGAAGCGCGAATACTGGGGCCTGCGTGGCCTGGCCTACCGGATCAAGAAGAACCGCAAGGGCCACTACATGCTGCTGGGGATCGAAACCGCCCCCGCCGCCATGCAGGAAGTCGTGCGCCAGCTTGGCCTGAACGAAGACGTGCTGCGCGAAATGACGCTGCGCATCGAGGCGATCGAGGAGGCCCCTTCGGCCATCCTGTCCCGCCGCGGTGAGGAGCGCGAGCGCGACCGTGGCTTCCGCGGGCCCCGCCCCGCTGGTCGCTTCGGTTCCGGCCGTGGCCGTGAGCGCAGCGACGAGCGCGAGGAATTCCGCGCCCGCCCGCGCGACGAAATGGACCATAACGGCATGGGCGAGGAGTAAGACCGATGTCCGAGAGCACTGACGTCAACATCGCCAGCCGCCGCCCCGCCGTGGGCGCCCGCCGGCCCTTCTACCGCCGCCGCAAGTCCTGCCCGTTCTCCGGCCCGCAAGCGCCGAAGATCGACTACAAGGACGTGCGCCTGCTGAGCCGCTTCCTGAGCGAGCGCGGCAAGATCGTGCCGAGCCGCATCACCGCGGTTTCCGGCAAGAAGCAGCGTGAACTGGCCCTGGCCATCAAGCGCGCCCGCTTCCTGGCGCTGCTGCCCTACGTCATCAACGACTGAGCGGGAGGGCACAGATCATGATCGAACTGATCCTCATGCAGCGCGTGGAAAAGCTCGGCCAGATGGGCGAGCTGGTGAAGGTGAAGCCGGGCTACGCCCGTAACTTCCTGCTGCCCCAGGGCAAGGCCATCCGCGCCAACAAGGCCAACCTGGCCAAGTTCGAAGCCCAGCGCGCACAGCTGGAAGCCGAGAACATCAAGCGTCGCGACGAAGCCGAGAAGATCGGTGAGCGCGTTGCCGGCCTGACCGTCGTGCTCATCCGCCAGGCGGGTGAGTCGGGCGGCCTGTACGGCAGCGTCAGCGGCCGTGACATCGCGGATGCCTGCAAGGATGGCGGCCTGACCGTCAACCGCACCCAGGTTCTGCTGCCCGAGCCGATCAAGACCCTGGGCGTGAAGGACGTGACCGTTGAACTGCACCCGGAAGTGCGGATCATCGTGCGCGTCAACATCGCCCGCTCGGTCGAGGAAGCCGAGAAGCAGGGTCGCGGCGAGGAAATCGCCCGCGAGGAAGAAGTGACGCTGGAAGACGAGCTGCGCGCCGAACTGGGCGCGGCGATGAACGACTAAGCTCCGGCCTCACCGCCGAAGCTTGAAGGGGCGCCCTGGCAACGGGGCGCCCTTTTTTGTGCCAATCCCGGCCCCGGCCCGCCGCGGTAGCGGCAAGATCGTTGCCGGAGCGCCCGGTGAAAGCCTATAGCGTAAGGCTCCATTCCGGAGGCGAAGATGCAGCTTTCCCCGCAACTTGGTTTCCTGCTGGCGCTGAGCCTGACCGCCCTTCCTCACCCGCAGGGCGCCCAGGCCCAGTTCGCGCCGGGGCCGGGGGGCGGCACCGGCCTTGGTGGCATGTTCTTCCCCGATGTCTACGGCAACCGCCGGCCCCGGGCCGACAATGGCTGGGTCAGGGAGAATACGGCGCCCTCGCCCCCGCCTGAGGGTTACGGCAGTTGGGCAGAGTATCATGGCCGACAAATGGGCATCAGCAGCTGCATGAGCCAGTCAGAAGGCGGCTACTACAAGAACTCACGCGATTATTGCGAACGCCGCGGCTACTGAAGGCCGCCGCGCGCCGCGCCGCCTTTTTCATGCCTGGCCGCTGATCTGCATCAAGGGCAAGGCGCCCGCCCTGGTGAATGCTGCGGGCTGCCGCCAAGGAAGCCCCGCATGGACTACGCCGACCCCGCCTGCGCCTATTGCCCCAGCACCGTCCGCGCCTGCCGCAAGGGCAATGCCGAAAGCGCCGGCCCGGGCTTCTGCCCCTCGAAGGTGGACCCCGAGACGCAGGACGCCGCCCGCGCCCTGTACGCCGACCCCGAAACCCTGCGCGTGACCCAAGAAAGCGCCCGGGTTGAGGCCGAGGGCTACTGCAAATGGACCCGGGTGGAGGAGATCGTGCAGTTCTCGAAGAAGATGGGCTTCCGCAAAATCGGCATCGCCAACTGCATCTCCTTCGTCGAGCACGCCTATGTCCTCAGCGGCATCCTGGAAAGCCACGGCTTCGAGGTCGTCTCGGTAGCCTGCAAAAACGGCAATATCCCAAAGGAAGACGTCGGCCTGACCGACGCCGAGAAAATCCGCCCCGGCGGGTTTGAGCCGCTCTGCAATCCCGTAGCGCAAGCAGAAATGCTGGCCGCGCATGGCTGCGAGTTCAACGTGGTGATGGGCCTGTGCATCGGCCATGACAGCCTGTTCTTCAAGCATGCCAAGGGTCTGACCACCGTGCTGGTCGCCAAGGACCGGGTGCTGGCGCACAACCCCATCGGCGCCCTGCAACTGGCCGATACCTATTACAGCCGCGTCTGGGGCCCAGACCGCCCGGCCAAGCCACCCAAGCTGCCGAAGCAAGGGCGGAAGCACTGAAACGAAAAAAGGCGCGGCCCCTGCGGACCGCGCCCCCTTCAACTCAACCGGAAGGCTGAGGCTTACGAAGCCTTCGCCATGCCGCGCAGCACGTAGTGCAGAATGCCGCCGTTCTTGTAGTACTCAACCTCGTCGGCGGTATCCACGCGGCACAGCACCTGGGTGGTGTGCTTGGTGCCATCGGCGCGGGTGATCACCAGGTCCAGCGTCATGCGGGCCTTCAGGTTCTCAATGCCGACGATGTCGATCACTTCGTTGCCGGTAATCCCCAGCGTCTGGCGGGTTTCGCCATTCATGAAGGTCAGCGGCAGCACGCCCATGCCCACCAGGTTCGAGCGATGGATGCGCTCGAAGCTCTCGGTGATCACGGCCTTCACGCCCAGCAGGAAGGTGCCCTTCGCCGCCCAGTCACGCGACGAACCGGTGCCGTATTCCTTACCGCCGAAGATCACCAGCGGCACGCCCTCAGCCTTGTACTTCTCAGCCACGTTGTAGATCGGCGCAACTTCGCCCGAGGGGTAGTGCTTGCTGATGCCGCCTTCGGTCCCCGGCACCATCTCGTTCTTGATGCGGATGTTGGCAAAGGTGCCGCGCATCATCACTTCATGGTTGCCGCGGCGGGCGCCGTAGCTGTTGAAGTCGGCCTGCCGCACCTGGTGCTCCAGCAGGTATTCACCGGCCGGGCTGGTCTTGCGGATGTTGCCGGCCGGGCTGATGTGGTCGGTGGTGATGCTGTCGGCCAGCTCGGCCAGAATGCGCGCACCCGTAATCGGCTGCACCGCCGGCACTTCCGCCGTGATGCCTTCGAAGTAGGGCGGGTTGGCCACATAGGTGCTGCCGCTGTTCCACCGATAGGTGTCGCTGTCGGCATCAACCCGAATGGCCTGCCACTGCGCCGGGCCTTTGAACACGTCGGCATAGCGCGCCATGAACATCTTGCGGGTCACCGCGGTGTGAACGGTGTCGTTCACTTCCTGCTGCGTCGGCCAGATGTCCTTCAGGAACACGTCCTGCCCAGCGGCGCCCTTGCCAATCGGCTGAGTCGCCAGGTCCAGCTTCACGGTGCCCGCCAGGGCATAGGCCACCACCAGCGGCGGGCTGGCCAGGTAGTTGGCGCGCACATTGGCATGCACGCGGCCTTCAAAGTTGCGGTTGCCCGAAAGCACGCCGCTCACCACCAGCTTATTGTCCTCAATGGCGTCCACCATGGCGTCCGGCAGCGGGCCGGAGTTGCCGATGCAGGTGGTGCAGCCATAGCCCACGGTCTCGAAGCCCAGCTTGTCGAGTTCCACGGAAAGGTTGGCGGCATCCAGGTAGTCGGTCACCACCTGGCTGCCCGGCGCCAGCGAGGTCTTCACCCAGGGCTTCGCCTTCAGGCCCAGCGCATTCGCCTTCTTCGCCACCAGGCCGGCAGCCACCAGCACATAGGGGTTGGAGGTGTTGGTGCAGCTGGTAATGGCGGCAATCACCACATCGCCATGGCCCAGATCATACTCCGCACCGGCAACCGGCACGCGCAGCCCGGCCTGGTCGCCCGGCACGCCCATCACGCCGCCGGCCAGGTCCTTGCTGAAGCCAGCGGCGATGCCGTCCAGCGCCACGCGGTCCTGCGGGCGCTTCGGGCCGGCCATGCTCGGCACCACGGTGCCCATGTCCAGCTCCAGCGTGTCGCTGAAGATCGGGTCCGGGCTGGTCTCGTCGCGCCACAGGCCCTGGGCGCGGCAGTACGCTTCCACCAGCTTGATGCGGTGTTCGTCTCGGCCGCTCAGGTTCAGGTAGCCCAGCGTGGTCGCGTCAACCGGGAAGAAGCCGCAGGTCGCGCCGTATTCCGGCGCCATGTTGGCGATGGTGGCGCGATCAGCCAGCGCCAGGTCGTTCAGGCCAACGCCGAAGAACTCGACGAACTTGCCCACCACGCCCTTCTTGCGCAGCATCTGCGTCACGGTCAGCACCAGGTCGGTGGCCGTCACGCCTTCGCGCAGCTTGCCGGTCAGCTTGAAGCCGATGACATCGGGGATCAGCATCGCAATCGGCTGGCCCAGCATCGCGGCCTCGGCCTCAATGCCGCCCACGCCCCAGCCCAGCACGCCCAGGCCGTTCACCATGGTGGTGTGGCTATCGGTGCCGTAGCAGCTGTCGGGGAACACATAGGTATCGCCGGCATCGGTGTTGGTCCAGGCCACCTGGGCCAGGTATTCCAGGTTCACCTGATGGCAGATGCCCGTGCCCGGCGGCACCACGCGGAAGTTGTTGAAAGCGCTCTGGCCCCAACGCAGGAACTCGTAGCGCTCGCCATTGCGCTCGAACTCAACATCCACATTCTTCTGCAGCGCGTCGGCGCTGCCGGCGAAGTCCACCATCACCGAGTGGTCGATCACGAGATCAACCGGCAGCAGCGGGTTCACCCGGCGCGGGTCGCCGCCCAGCTTGATGATGCCGTCGCGCATCGCGGCCAGATCCACCACGGCGGGAACGCCGGTGAAATCCTGCAGCAGAATGCGGCTGGGGCGGAACGGCACTTCCTTCTCGGAATGCGCGGCCGGCAGCCAGCCGGCAATCGCCTTGGCGTCGTCCGTGGTGTAGCTGCGGCCATCCTCAAAGCGCAGGATGTTCTCCAGCAGCACCTTCAGGCTGTGCGGCAGGCGGCTGATATCGCCAATGGCCTTGGCCGCTTCGGGCAGGCTGAAGTAGTTGTAGGTCTTGCCGTCCACCACCAGGGTGCGGCGGGTCTTCAGGCTGTCCTGCCCAATCATCCGCATGTTCCGAAGCCCTTCTCAACGTTGCGCCCCGGTTGGGCGCCGAATAGGCGGCGTTTAAGCATGCGGCCGGGCCGGGGTCCACGGGGCGGCCAGGCTATTGTGACGATAGGAAGTGCGAATGTTGGAGGCCCAGGCCCTGGCCTGCCTACGAAGCGAGCGGATTGTATTCGCCGAACTTTCCTTCCGGGTCAGCCCTGGTGAGGCGGTTTTGCTCACCGGCGCCAATGGCGCGGGCAAGTCCAGCCTGCTGCGGGTATTGGCCGGGCTGCTGGCGCCGCTGGAAGGCAGCCTGCTCTGGGCCGGCGCGGATGCCCTGGCCGACCGCCCCGCCCATGCCCGCCGCCTGCGCTACATCGGCCACGGAGACGCGCTGAAGCCGGCGCTGAGCGCCCAGGAAAACCTCAGCTTTTTCGCCCAACTCTGGGGCGGCAGCGTGCCCGCCGCCCTGGCCACGCTGGGGCTGGAAGCCCTGGCCGACCTGCCCGCCCGCACCCTCTCCAGCGGCCAGAAGCGCCGCCTGGCCCTGGCCCGGTTGGCGCTGGCCCCCTGCCCGCTCTGGCTGCTGGA
>CANFIE010000018.1 GCA_947446625.1 Acetobacteraceae bacterium
CCACCAGCTTCGGCCCATGCGTGGCAGCACCACCCACGGCCAGCAGGGCGCCGGCACCCAGTTTGCGCAGGCGCTTTTCACCCAGCACTTCCACCGTCAGCCCGTATTGGCGCAACGCCAGCAGCCGCCGGGCAAAGGCGGCGGGGTGCAGGATATTGCCGGGCAGCGCGGTCAACTCGCGGGCATAGAGCGCCCCCTGCACCGCCGCGGCGGTGCGCTGCCACAGCGGCTCCACCCGGGCGGGCAGGTCCACCACCAGGTCCAGCTTCTCCAGCGTGGCACCCTTGTGCCGCCAGGCCGCCAGCACGGCGCCCGCCGCCCAGGCCACGGCGGCGGCCGGGCTCATGCCCCGCGCATCCAGCCCCAGCCGAGCCACCGTCCCGGCCCGCGCCACGGCACGTGCGCCCACGGCTTCCCATTCCAGCGCCGAATGGGCGTTGTCGATGGCCAGCCACAGCAGCAGGCCGTCGGGACCGTATTCCTCGCGGCAATCCTCAACCGGGGGCGGCCCATCGCCGGGGCCTTCCGGAATGGCCAGCACCACGCCCGGCTTTGGCGCCGGGCGCAGCTTTACCCTGGCGCCAATCACCCTTCGTAGTGGTCGGCCACCAGCCGATCCAGCAGGCGCACGCCGAAGGCGGTGGCGCCCTTCGGGGCCGTCGGCAGTTCCTTGCCGCTCCAGGCCACGCCGGCAATGTCCAGGTGCGCCCAGGGGCGGCCCTTGTTGACGAAGCGCTGGATGAATTGCGCGGCGGTGATGCTGCCACCCGGCCGGCCACCAACATTCTTCATGTCGGCGATGTCGCTCTTGATCTGCTTGTCATATGCCTCGCCCAGCGGCATGCGCCACACCGCCTCCCCCACCGGTGTGCCGGCGGCGGAGAGCTGCTGGGCCAGCGTGTCGTCATTGCTGAACATGCCGGCATGTTCATGCCCCAGTGCAATGATGATGGCGCCGGTCAATGTGGCGAGATCCACCATGAAGCGCGGGTCGAAGCGCTGCTGCGCGTAGTGCATCACGTCGCACAGCACCAGGCGGCCTTCGGCGTCGGTATTGATCACCTCGACCGTCTGGCCGCTGGCCGTGGTCACCACGTCGCCGGGGCGCTGGGCATTGCCGCCCGGCATGTTCTCCACCAGGCCCACCAGGCCCACCACATCCACCTTGGCCTTGCGCCCGGCCAGTGCGGCCATCAGGCCAATCACCGTGCCGGCGCCGGCCATGTCCCACTTCATGTCCTCCATGCCGGCGGCGGGCTTGATGCTGATGCCGCCGGTATCGAAGGTCACACCCTTGCCGATGAAGGCCACCGGCTTCTGCGCCTTCTTCTTCGCCGCCGCCGTGGTGGAAGCGCCATTCCACTGCATCACCACCATGCGCGGTTCCTGCACGCTGCCCTGCGCCACGCCCAGCAGCGCGCCGAAGTTCAGCTTCTTCATCTCCTTCGGGCCCAGGATCTCCACCTGCACCCCCAGCTTCTCAAGCTCCTTGCAGCGCTCCGCCATCTCGGCCGGGGTCAGCACATTCGGCGGCTCGCTCACCAAATCGCGGGTCAGGAACACGCCATCGGCCACGGCGCGCTGGGTGGCCCAGGCGGCCTTGGCGGCGGCCAGCGCGTCGGTGGCAATGGCCACCTTCTCCAGCTTCGGCTTCTCGGCTTCCTTCAGCGTGGTCCGATAGCGGTCAAACCGGTACGACTTCAGCAGTAGCCCCAGCCCCAGGCTGGCGGCCAGCGGCGCGGGCAGGCCCTCGGCCGCCACCATCGCCTCGCGCTCCTTGGCAATCAGCCCGTACAGCGTGCCACCGGCGGCTTCCACGCGTTCGGCGTTCACTTCCTCAGTCTTGCCCAGGCCAATGGCCACCACCTTGCCAATGCCTTCCAGCGGCGCCCACAGCGTGGCCACCTGGCCCTTGCTGCCCTTGAAGCTGGCAGCTTCCAGCGCGCGGGTGATGCCGCCGCCGGTGGCCTTGTCCAGCGCCGCGTGAAGGCCGGCGGGGGTGGCGTCCTCGGTCACAAGCAGCACCATCGCGCCGTGCTTGGGCAGGGCCGGCTTGATGAAGGCGATATCGGGCATGGGCCAGGGCATCCGCTGATGAAAAGATGCCCCACGATAGCACCCCCCCGCGCCAAGGCCAGCTTGAAGCCCCACCCGTGCCCAGGCTGGCTTGGAACCTCCATCCGCGCCAAGGCCAGCTTGAAGCCCCAACCCGCGCCAAGGCCAGCTTGGCGACTCCCCCCACCTGCGGCAAAAGGGATGCATGACCCACCCTGAGCTTCTGGACCTGGCCGCCGGCCTTGCCCGCCGTGCCGCCGCCGCCATCATGGCGGTACGCCAGGCCGGCTTCGCGGTTGAGCACAAGGACGACCACAGCCCCGTCACCGAGGCCGACCGCCTGGCCGAGGCGCTGATTGTGGAAGGGCTGCGCGCCGCCCAGCCCGAGATTCCCGTGGTGGCCGAGGAAGAAGTGGCCGGTGGCGTGCAAACCGCCGTGGCGCCGCGCTTCTGGCTGGTGGACCCGCTGGACGGCACCCGCGAATTCGCCAAGGGGCTGGATGAGTTCGCCGTCTGCATCGGGCTGGTGGAACACGGCGTGGCCCGGCTGGGCGTGCTGCTGCTGCCCGCCACGGGTGAATTGTTCGGCGGCATTGTCGGCCAGGGCGCCTGGAAGGAAGTTGCGCCCGGTGCGCCGCGCCTGCCCATCCACACCCGTGCCGTGCCGGCCGAGGGGCTGCTCGTGCTCGACAGCCGCAGCCATTCCCGGCCCGAGGCCCTGGCGCCGCTGTTGGCCGGGCGCAAGGTGGCCAGCATCCAGCCCATGGGTTCGGCGGCCAAATTCGCCCGGCTGGCGGAAGGCGCGGCCGATGCCTCGCCCCGCCCCGGCCGCACTACCATGGAATGGGATACCGCCGCCGGCCAGGCGGTGCTGGAAGCCGCCGGCGGCGCCATCCTCACCGAGGCCGGCACGCCGCTGCGCTACGGCAAGCCCGGCTGGCGGAATGACGGCTACATTGCCCTGGGCCGCGCATGACACGCCTGCTGCATGAGGTGGCGGAGGCCGCCGCCCTGCTGCTGGCCGGCGAGTTGGTTGGCTTTCCGACCGAAACTGTCTACGGCCTGGGCGCCGATGCCCGCAACGCCGCCGCCGTGGCCGGGATTTTCGCCGCCAAGGGCCGGCCGCACTTCAACCCGCTGATTGCCCATTACGCCAGCGCCGAAGCTGCCTTCGCCGATGTGGCCGCTGATGCCCGGGCGCAAAAGCTTGCCGCCGCCTGCTGGCCCGGCCCGCTCACCCTGGTGCTGCCGCGCCGGGCTGAATGCCAGGTGGACCTGCTGGCCGGCGCCGGTCTGGATACCCTGGCTGTGCGCGTGCCGGCCCACCCGCTGGCCCAGGCGCTGCTGCGCGCCGTGGCGGTGCCGGTGGTGGCGCCCAGCGCCAATCGCTCGGGCCAGGTTTCTCCCACCACGGCGCAGCATGTGCTGGCCGGACTCTCGGGCCGCATCGCCGCCGTGCTGGAAGGCGGCGCCTGCGCCGTGGGGGTGGAAAGCACGGTGCTGGACCTTTCCCAACCCGGCCCGCCCCGGCTGCTGCGCCCCGGCGGCGTGCCGCTGGAGGCATTGCAAGCCCTGCTCGGCCCCATTCTGGCCCAGCCTGAGGCCGCGCCCACCCTCCGTTCCCCCGGCATGCTGCTGAGCCATTACGCCCCCGCCTTGCCGGTGCGCCTGGGCGCCAGCACGGTGGCTGCCGAGGAAGCGCTGCTGGCCTTCGGCTCCGCGCTGCCCGGCGCCGGGCTGGTCTGGAACCTTTCCGAGCGCGGCGACAGCACCGAGGCGGCGGCGCGGCTTTTCGCCGGGCTGCGCTGGCTGGATGCCGAGGGCGCGCAGTTGGGCCTGACCCGCATCGCGGTGATGCCGGTTCCCGAGGCCGGGCTTGGCGCTGCGATCAATGACCGCCTGGCCCGCGCGGCCGCCCCGCGCGAGGAAGCCCAGCCATGACCCAGCCCACCCTTGGCGACCTGTTCTTCGGCTTCATGAAGGTAGGCTGCCTGGCCTTTGGCGGCGCCCAGGCCGTGGCCCGGCGGGTGATGGTGGAGGAGCGCCGATGGCTCTCTGAGCAGGATTACGCCGAGCTGCTGGCACTGGCGCATGTGCTGCCGGGGCCGAATATCGGCAATTTCGCTGTGATGTTCGGCCGCCGCGTGCATGGGCTGCCCGGGGCGCTGGCCTGTGTGGCCGGCTTCTTCGGCCTGCCGCTCTGCATGCTCATCGGGCTGGTTTGGCTGTATGGCCAGTTTGGCCAATTGCCACAGGTGAACGCCGCCATGCATGGCGTGGCCGCCGCCGCCGCCGGCATGGTGCTGGGCACCGCCCTGCGCATGGGCACCCGGCTGAAACCACCGCCCGAGGCCATTGTTCTGGCGCTGGCGGTGCTGGTGGCCTCGGTGGTGCTGAAGCTGCCGCTGCTGCTGATTGTGGTGGTGGGCGCACCGCTTGGCATTTACGCCGCTTTGCGAAGGGCCCGCGCCTGATGCCGTTCTGGTTGGATATGTTCCTGATGTTCGCCCAGCTTTCGCTGGTGGCGGTGGGCGGCGCCAATGTGCTGGCGCCCGAAATGCACCGCCAGATGGTGCTGAACCGCCATTTGATGGACGAGGCGACCTTTTCCCAATTGCTGGCGCTGGCCCAGGCGGCGCCCGGCCCCAACATCCTGTCGGGTAGCATCATGGGCTACTGGGTGGGCGGCGTGCCCGGCCTGCTGGGCGCCACGATGGGCCTGCTGGGGCCCACCGCGGTGCTGGCCTGGGTTATTGCCGGGCTGACCAAGCGGCTGGCGCATGCCCCCTGGCTGAAGCCGGCCCAATCCGGCCTGGTGCCGCTGGCACTGGGCCTGGTGGGGGCTTCCGGCCTGGTGCTGGCCCAGGCGGCGGCCAGTTTTCCGCTGGCGCCGGCCATTACCCTGGCGGCCACGCTGTATGTCTGGCTGGCCAAGCCCAGCCCGCTTTGGGCGCTGGCGGCGGGCGGCGCGCTGGGGTTGGTGCTGCTGTAGGGCAGCGCCGCCCGTGAATCATTTTTGAGCCATTTTCCCTGCCGGGAGCAAAAGTCCCTTAATCATCCTCCGGTCTAATCCTGCCGTCACAGCCCCGGAAAATCGGGGCCTCCCTCACCGACAGGCACGGAAAACCGACCATGGCACTCCCGATCAGCAAGGCCACCGCCGTTACCACCGTTAAGGTGGCCGGCGCTGCCGCCGCCCAGGCCAATACCAGCATCGCCAGCTTCAACGTGGCCGACACGGCCGCGAATATCCTGGCCAACCTGCCGGCCCTGGCCGCCGATACGCATCTGGGCACCCTGAGCATGACGGATGCCACCCGGCTGACCGTCAGCTTCGACCAGTTCAGCCTGTACCGCACCACGCTGGACAAGCTGGTGGGCACCCAGGGGCTGGCGCTGAACAACCTGCTGACCTCCCAGGCCCTGGTGGTGGCCACCGACACGCATGTGAAGGCCTTCAGCGTGAAGGACAGCGCCGCCAATGTGCTGGCCAACCTGCCCCGGCTGGCGGCTGAAAGCCGCGTCACCAGCATCGATCTGACAGACAGCGTCATCACCATCAATGGCGCCGCCGCCTTCACCGCCGACAAGCTGCTGCTCGACAAGCTGGTGGCCGGCGACAGCTTCGTGGCCACCAACATCACCGTGGCCCAGGCCGCCAGCGCTCAGGCCGACACGCATTGCAGCACCTTCACGGTCAGTGATTCGGCGGCGAATGTGCAGGCCGCGCTGAACGCGCTGAACGCCGATACCCACCTGACCCATGTGACGCTGAGCGACGGCGCGCCGCTGCTGATGACCAGCATGGCCTTCACCTACGACAAGGCGCTGTTGAGCAAGCTGGATGCCGGCGTGGTCACCGTCACCGGCCTCACCGCCGCCAATGCCATCAAGGCCGCCGCCGATGTGCATGTGGGCCATGTGGTGGTGAATGACACGCTGGCGCATATCGGCAGCAACCTGGATGCGCTGGAAGCCCTGGCCAAGGCCGGCAAGCTGGGCGGCATCAACGTGACCGACACCGGCCAGACCCTGACGCTGACCGCCGCCCAGGCCGCCGCCGACCACGACGCCATTGCGCAGATGACCGGCAGCTTCACCATCAAGCAGCCGCCGGCGCCCAGCGGCTTCCACCTCAACCTGATCTACGATGCCAGCATGGCCAGCGCCCCGGCCGGCTTCAAGGCGGCGCTGGATGCCGCGGTGCAGTACTTCCAGAGCATCATCACCAGCAACGAGACGGTGACGCTGCAGGTTGGCTTCGGCGAGGTTGGTGGCCAGGCGATATCCGGCGGCGTGCTCGGCGCTGCCGGCCCGGCGCGCGGCGTGACCGTCACTTATGACATGTTCAAGGCCGCCTACACCGCGCATGCCACCACGGCCGAGCAGAAGGCGGTGGCCGCCAATATGGGCGCCGACCCGACCAATGGCGGGCACATCTTCGTGGCCAGCGCCGAGGCCAAGGCGCTGGGGCTGATGAGCGCCAACGACACCGGGGTTGATGGCATCATCGGCTTTGCCGCCGATACCGCCGGCAGCCTGTTCGACTATAACCGCGCCGACGGCATCTCGGCCGGCATGTTCGATTTCCTCGGCGTGGTGGAGCACGAGATCAGCCACACCCTGGGCCGCTATGCCTGGCTGGACCAGGCCGGCGGCAACTACAGCGCCATGGACCTGATGCGCTACAGCGCGCCCGGCGCGCATACGGTGAACGCCGCCACCAACGCGTATTTTTCCATCGATGGCGGTACCACGGCGCTGGACTGGTTCGCCACCGGCGGCGATGCCGGCGACTGGGCGGCCTCGGCCGGCAATGATGCCGCCACCGCCTTCGCCACCCCCGGCGTGGTGAACCTGTTCAGCCAGGCCGATGTCACGGTGCTGAACGCGCTGGGCTACGCCCTGGCCTGAACCTGCTGCTTAAGCCGCCTTCGGCCCCACCACGGCGAAGGCGGCACCCTGCGGGTCCTTGGCCTGCACAATCCAGTTGCCGCCGGGCACCTGGTGCGGGCCCATCATCACCTGGCCGCCGCCAGCGGTTATGGCGGCCAGCGCGGCGTCAATATTCGCCACGTTGATGTAGTACATCCAGCAGGCAACCGGCAGCATCGGCGGCTTGTTCATCATGCCGCCCTGCGCCGTGCTGCCGAAGGCAAAGAGCTGGTAGGTGCCCATCTCGCCGATATCCATGGCCACGTCCTTCCGCCAGCCAAACATGGCGCTGTAGAAGCCGAAGGCGGCTTCCCAGTCGGCGGCGTAGAGTTCATGCCAGCCGAACTGTCCGGGCGAGGCGTAATCCGGCTTGGCATCGGGCGGCGGGTTGATGGGCGAGAGCAGCCCCAGCGCCGCGCCCTGCGGGTCGCGAATGCAGGCGAAGCGCACCATGTTGGGTACCTCGGTCACCGGCACCGCCAGGGTGGCACCCAGTGACAGCGCCTTGGCCAACGCGGCCTCCACATCAGGCACATCCACATAGCCCAGCCAGTTGGGCGGCACGCCCATGGCGGCGGCGGGGGCGGGCAGGGGCATCAGGCCGCCCGCCGCCATGCCCTTGGGCTGGCAGAACAGCTGGTAAGGGTTTTCCGCCGGGGCGCCGGGCACCGCGCCGGCCTTCCAGCCGGTGATGGTGGCGTAGAAGGCGGCGGCGCCGGCCGTGTCGGTGGTCATCAACTCGTACCAGACAAAGCCCTGCTGCTTCTCGGCCATCACCCAACTCCCTCGTTGCTTGACAATTGATAAGTTGATATCAACATAAATCATACAATGTCAAACTTCGCCACCACGCTGCATATCCGCGACCATTGCCTGTGCCTGCACACCCAGCGCGCCGCACGCGCCCTGGCCCGGCGGTTTGACGCGGTGTTCCGCCCGCTGGGCATCACCAGCGGCCAGTTTTCCCTGCTGAATGCGCTGAACCGCCCCAGCCCGGCGCCCATGGTCCAGGTGGCGGCGCTGCTGGCCATGGACCGCACCACGCTGACCGCCGCGCTGAAGCCGCTGGAACGCCAGGGCCTGGCGCTTTCCCACCCCAACCCGCAGGACCGCCGCGCCCGCCTGCTGGTGCTGACCGATGCAGGCCGCGCCCTGCTGGCCCGCGCCACGCCGCTATGGGTGGCCGAACATGCCCAGGTTGAAGCCACCCTGGCCACACCCGAAGCGCTGCGCCAGGGGCTGCGGCAACTTAGCTGAATTGACGAGCGGCTGATTCACGGCCTGCGGCGGAAACGCCTGGGCCGATCAGGCGCTACCCCTCAATCCGAATCCCCGTCAGTTCCACCAGCTCGCGCCAGCGCGCCACCTCCGCCCGCTGGAAGGCGCCGAAGGCTGTGCTGGGCAGCGGCGCGGCGTTGAAGCCAATGCGCTGCAACTGCCCCACCAGCGCCGGTTCCGCCAGCACCTGCACCAGTGCGGCCGAAAGCTTCTCCAGCACCGCCGCCGGGGTGCCGGCCGGCGCCCACTGGCCAAACCAGGCATCCACCGCCAAATAGGGCGCGCCGGCCTCGGCGGCGGTGGGCACGGCGGGCAACTCGGCCAGGCGGCGCGGCGCACCAATCTCCAGGCAGCGCAGCTTGCCGTCCTTCACCAACTCCACCACCTGCGGCCAGGTGGAAACGAAGAAGTCCACCACCCCGCCCACCGTGTCGGTGGTAGCCTGGGCGCCGCCCCGATAGGGCACATGCGTCGCCTGCATCCGCTCGCGCTTCACCAGGCTCTCGGCAATCACATGGCTGGCGCTGCCCACGCCCGAGGAAGCGTAGGTCAGCCGCTGCGTCCGCCCGCGCGCCGCGAGTTCGGCCAGCGTCCGCGCCGGGGAATTGGCCGGCACCACCAGGGCGTGATGCACCTCGGCAATGCGGCCAATGGGGGCGAAATCCTCCACCGGCCGGTAGGGCAGGTCGCGCAGCATGGCGGCGTTGGCGGCGTGGGTCTGGTTGGTGGCCAGGCTCAGCGTGTAGCCATCGGGCGCGGCCTGGGCCACGGATTGGGTGCCCACCACCGCGGCGCCGCCGGGGCGATTGTCCACCACAAAGCTGGCACCCGAAATCACCGCGCCCAAGCGTTCCGCCACGGCGCGGGCCAGCACGTCGGTGGAGCCACCGGGCGGATAGGGCACCCCCACCCGCACCGGCCGGTTGGGCCAGGCGGCTTGGGCCAGCGCGGCGCGGCCCAGCATGGGGGAGAACAGGCAGGCGGCAAGCAGGGCGCGGCGGTGCGGCATGGGCGTCATCCTCGGTTGCCCATTCCCATACCGGCTGCCAGCCGTGGCGGAAAGCGCCGCAACACCCGCAGCGCGGCCGCCCGCATGGGGCCGGCGAAGCGCCGCTCTACCGCGGCATGCACCGCCCAGGCCAGCGCCAGCACCCCCAGCACCACGGCCCAGAACAATAGATGCGGGTTCACCAGCCCATGGCCCCATTCCAGCACCGCCCAGCCCAGCACGTTGTGCAGCAGGTAAACCGGGTAGGTCAGCGCCCCGGCCAGCGGCCAGGGGCGGGTTTCCAGCCGGCCGGAGCGGCGCAGCGCCACCGCCAGCAGTGCCAGGTGAAACCCGGTGAGCAGCAGCGCCACCACCAGCACCGCCGCCCAGCCTGAATCCGCAGGCGGCAGCGCCACCACGGAACGGCCCAGCCCCGAGGCCCAGGCCAGCACCAGCATGGCCGCCCGCGCCGGGTTCATCCCCAGCGCCCTAACCCGGAAATACAGCGCCCCGGCAATGAAGTGCGCGCCATGCTGGGTGATGAACAACAGCCGTAGCAGCGGCACATCCAGCGCCTGGTCCAACAGGCACAGCAGCAGCCAGCCCAGCAACAGCGCCTCCAGCCGGGCCAGGGCGCCGCAGGCCAGCACCAGCACCACCAGGGCGTAGAACTGCACCTCCACCGCCAGGGTCCAGTACACCGAATCCAGCGCTGGCACGCCCAGGGCGCCGGGCAACATGGTCAGGTTGGCCAGCACCACCGCCGCCCCTGGCGCCTTGCCCTGCGCCGCCAGCACCAATGCCGAAATACCGCAGCCCACCCAGAAGGCCGGATACAGCCGGCCAATGCGCGAGGCGACGAAGCCCCGCCAATCCCCGCCGCTGGCCGACATGATGATGACGAAGCCGCTGATCATGAAGAACAGGCTCACCCCCTGGTAGCCGAACCGCGCCAGCCACAGCGTCTCGGGGTAGGGCAGGGCGGCAATGGCGCCGGGCAGGCCGGGATAGGCGAAGTGGTAGGCCATCACCATCAGGGCCGAGACGAAGCGCAGCAGGTCGATCTGATGAACGCGGGTCTCGGGCATCGTAACCATCCGGGTTTCTCGCCCTATGCCAGCAACCCGGGGCACTGGTGAAGCGTTAACCCGGCCAAAGGCATCATGGCGGCGTCGCGGCGGTTTCGTCGCAATCCTGCCCTGGAGCCGACACATATGCCGTTCAGGCTCCCCTCCATCGGGAAAGCACCCGTCAGCGAGATCAGGATGTCGCAGGAATCGTCAGGCCCCGTTGCCACCCCCAGCCCCACCCCGGCCACGCCGGAAGTGACAAGCCTGTGGAATGACTTCATGCGCCGCAACCTGCTGCTGGCCAGCTTTGCCAGCGTGGCTGCCCTGCGCGCCGAACGCGCGGCGCAGGCCCCGGCTGGCGTCTGGTCGTCGGCGGTGGAACCACCGGCGGCCTGAAGCCGCCGCTCAAACTCTACCGACGCGCCCTGAAGAATTCCCGCAGCATCCCGGCGGCTTCGCGCTCGCGCACGCCGCCCACCACCGCGGGCAGATGGTGGCAACTGCTGGCGGCCAATACCCGGGCGCCATGCTCCACCCCGCCGCCCTTGGGGTCATAGGCCCCAAACACCACGCGCTTCACGCGGAAGAAGCTGGCCGCCTGGGCGCACATCGGGCAGGGCTCCAGTGTTACCCACAGCGTGCAGCCGGGCAGGCGTGGGCTGCCCAGCGCGGCCCCGGCCGCCCGCAGCGCCAGCATCTCGGCATGGGCGCCGGCATCATGCGTGGCTTCCACCTGGTTGCCGGCCCGGGCCAGCACCGCGCCATCGGGGCCGGTTACCACCGCGCCCACCGGCACTTCGCCCCGCAGGGCGGCGGCGCGGGCCTCGGCCAGGGCTATTTCCATCGGCTGCATCCGCCGTTCTTGCTCCAACCATGGCCAAGGGTCTAGCAACCCGGCATGAACACCCGTCCCATCATCGGCGTTACCCTGGATGCGGAGGAGCCTGGCGGCTACTCCAAGCTGCCCTGGTATGCCCTGCGCAAGAATTACTTCTCCAGCATCGTCGCCGCCGGCGGCCTGCCCATCGCCCTGCCGCACCACCCGGAACTGGTGGAGGCCTATCTCGACAGCATCGCCGGCCTGGTCATCACCGGCGGCGCGTTTGACGTGGACCCCTCGCTCTATGGCGGCGGCGAAACCCACCCCACCGTCACCCTAAAGGCCGGGCGCACCGATTTTGAGCTGGCCGTCACCCGCGGGGCGCTGGCGCGCAACATGCCGGTGCTGGGCATTTGCGGCGGCGAGCAATTGCTGGCCGTGGCCTTCGGCGGCACCCTGATCCAGCACATCCCGGACAGCATTGCCGAGGCGCTGGAGCATGAGCAGCCCAACCCGCGCGACCAACCCGGGCATGCGGTGGCCATTACCCCCAACACCCTGCTGGCCCGCATTGTCGGCGGCGCCAGCATGGCGGTGAACAGCGCGCACCATCAGGCGGTGGCCAACCCCGGCCCCGGTGCCGTCATCAACGCCCAGGCGCCCGATGGCGTGGTGGAGGGGCTGGAACACCCCGCCTACCGCTTCGCCCTTGGCGTGCAATGGCACCCGGAATACGCGGTGGACCCCGCCGACCCCCTCATCCTCAAGGCATTCGTGGAGGCCTGCCGCCATGCATGACGATGACGAGGTGATCGACAGCCCGGAAAAGGGCGAACGCATCGCGAAAATGCTGGCCCGCGCCGGTGTTTCCAGCCGCCGAGACGCTGAAAAGCTGATCGCTGAGGGCCGGGTGAAGCTGGACAACAAGGTGGTGGAAACCCCCGCCACCTTCGTCCAGCCCGGCGATATCGTGACCGTGGATGGCAAGCCGGTGGCCCCGGCCCAGCGCACCCGGCTGTTCCGCTACCACAAGCCCGCCGGCCTGGTGACCACCCACAAGGACGAAAAAGGCCGCCCCACGGTCTTTGAGAAGATGCCGCCGGAGATTGGCCGCGTCATCAGCGTGGGCCGGCTGGATTTGAACAGCGAGGGCCTGCTGCTGCTGACCAATGACGGCGCCCTGGCCCGCAAGCTGGAACTGCCGGCCAATGGCTGGATCCGCCGCTACCGCGTGCGCGTGCATGGTTCGCCGGATGAACGCGCCTTGGCCGCGCTGGCCCAGGGCGTGACGGTGGAAGGCGTGCGCTATGGTCCGATCGAGGCCGGGCTGGACAGCCGCCAGGGTGCCAATGCCTGGCTGACCGTGGCCCTGCAGGAAGGCAAGAACCGCGAAATCCGCCGGGTGATGGATTACCTCGGCCTGCCGGTGTCTCGCCTGCTGCGGGTTTCCTACGGGCCGTTCCAACTGGGCACGCTGCCCAAGGCAGCCATTGAGGAAGTGCCGCCCAAGGTGATGCGTGACCAGCTTGGCATGAAGAGCGAAGCCGCCGAGGCCCGCGTGGCCGAACGCCGCGCCCGGAAGAAACCCAGCGCCGAATAAGGCGCCGGGCGCGACAGGCCCGCGTGATTGACACCGGGGCTGGTTGTGCGAACAACAACGGCGCCGCCAACTGCCCGCGCAACCTGCCTGGGCCACGGCGTCAGGTGAGTGCTGGCCATGGTTGGAATGCGTAGCGGCATGGGGCTGTTGCTGGGGCTTGGCCTGCTGCTGCCCCCGCCTCCTGCCGCCCTGGCGGCAGACCCGCCCGGTGCCGGCCTGGTGGTGGCCCGTGGCCGCATTGAACCAGTGGAGGGCGTGCGGGCGCTGGGCGTTTATGCCGGCGTGCCTGCCGTGACGCTGCTTTCCATGCTGGTGCGCGAAGGCGAGCAGGTGGCCGAGGGGCAATTGCTGGCCACCGCCGCCAGCCATGCCGCGGCGCAGGCCGCGGTGGCGGTGGCCGCCGCCACCCTGGCCTTGGCCGAACGCCGGCTGGAACAGGCCCGCCGCCCCTGGCGCGAAGGCCAGTTGCAGGCGGTGCGCGCCAACGTTACCTCGCGCCGGGCAGACTTGAACCTGGCCGAGCGCCAATTGCAGCGCAGCGAGGATCTGGTGCGCCGCGCCGTACGCTCCACCATGGATTACGAGGAGCGCATCGCCGAGGCCAATCGCGCCCGCGCCCAACTGGCCGAGGCCGAGGCCCAGGTGAATGCGCTGGTCACCGTCTCGCCGCTGGAAATTCAGGTGGCCGAGGCCAGCCGCGACGAAGCCGCCGCCCGGCTGGCCCAGGCCGAGGCCGAGGCCCGGCTGGCCGAGGTGCGCGCCCCCTTGGCCGGCACCGTGCTGCGCCTGCTGGCCCGCGCCGGAGACGTGGTGACCAACCGGCCGATTCTGGAAATGGCCGACCTCACCAAGCTGGAAGTGGTGGCGGAACTGGAGGAAAGGCTGCTGCCCCGCATTCGCCCCGGCCAGCCGGCCGAGGTGCAAATGCCCGGCGGTGGCGCCCGCACCCGGGCCGAGGTGGGCCGCATCGGTCACCAGGTGCGCCTGCTGGAACGTGCGCAGTCTGACCTGTTGACCGGCGCCGGGGGCCGAATGGTGGAACTGCACCTGCCCTTGCCGCCCGGCAGCCCCTTGCCGCCGGTGGTGGGCCTGGAAGTGCTGGTGCGGATAACCGCCCCGTGAGGCCACCGCTGCGTCTGGCCGAAGCGCGCTTTGCCGCCACGCTGGCCTGGCAGCAAACTTGGCGCCGCGCCCGCCGCAGCCTGGGTGCCTTCATCGGCATTGCCGGCGCGCTGACCCTGGTGCTGGTGCAACTGGGCTTCCAGGCGGCGCTGGAGGAAAGCGCCGTGCGCATCCACCGTCAACTGACCGGCGAATTGGTGGTGGTGGCGCGCCACTTCCAGGGCTTCCGCGACCTGGACTGGTTTGAGCGTGCCGGGCTGGCCCAGGCGCATGCCCACCCGCAGGTGGCGGCGGTGGCGCCGTTGATGCTGGACGCCATTCTGGTGCGCGACCGCGAAAGCCAGGCCATGTCCAGCATCTGGTGCATCGGCATCGACCCCGACCAGCCGGCGGTGCGCTTCGCGGTCGGCCGGGCCGATACGCAATTGCTGCGTCTGCCCGGTCGCGTGCTGTTCGACCGTGAAAGCCGGCCGCGCTACGGCGATGTGTTAACGCGGCTGGATCGCGATGGCCGCGCCAGCATGCTCACCGCCCTGGCCAGCGTGCCGTTGCAGGCGGAATTGGAGATTGTCGGCAGCTATCGGCTTGGCGCCACCATTGCGGTGGAAGGCACGCTGCTGATGAGCGAAGCCACCCTGGCCGGCGTGCTCGGGCGCTCGCGGGAACGCCTGACGCTGGCGGTGCTGCAACTGGCCCCCGGCGCCCGGCCGGCCCAGGTGGCTGCGGAATTGGCGGCGCTGCTGCCCGCCTCGCTGCGGGTGATGACGCTGGACGAGATGATCGCCATGGAACAGCACCTCTGGGCCAGCGAAACGCCGATCGGGCTGATCTTCGCGCTGTGCACCGGCATCGGGCTGGTGGTGTGCGGTATCTTCATCTGGCAGTTGCTGGGCCAGTTGATCGACGAGAACCTGCACGAATACGTCGTGCTGCGCATCATGGGCTACAACGCCGCCTTCTTCGCCCTGGTGCTGCTGCTCACCGCGCTGCTCTACACCGCCGCCGCGCTGCCGCTGGCCATTCTGGCCGCTGCGGTGCTGGATGTTTTCTCCGCCGGCAGCACGCATCTCGATACGCACCTTACCGTCGGGCGCATCGTCTTCGTCATGCTGGCCGGTACCGGCACGGCGCTCTGCACTGGCGCGCTTGCCGGGCTGCGGCTGCGCCGGGCAGACCCGGCGGCGCTGCTGTAATGCCCCGCATCCTCAACATCCAGGGCCTGAGCTTCGGCTACCGTGCCGGCGCCGCGCCAGTGCTGCACAACATCTCCCTGCAACTCAACAAGGGCGAGATCCTCATCCTCTCCGGCCCGTCAGGCTCGGGCAAAAGCACGCTCATCTCGCTCATCGGCCTGCTGCGCCAGGCCCCGCCCGGCAGCATCAACCTGTTCGGGGCCGATCTCGGCACCGCCGACCGCGCCACGCAACTGGCCCTGCGCCAAAGGCTGCGCTGCATCTTCCAGCGCCACTACCTGCTGCACTCGCTCACCGCGCTGCAGAACGTGGCGGCCGGGCAGCACTTCCAGTCCCGCCCCGGCCTGGCGGACCCCGCCGCCCTGCTCGCGGCGCTTGGCCTGGGTGACAAACTCGGCCGCTGGCCTGAGGAACTTTCCGGCGGCGAGCAGCAGCGCGTGGCGGTGGCCCGCGCCCTGGTCTCGGCGCCGGAGTTGCTGCTGGCCGACGAACCCACCGCCTCGCTGGACTATGAAAACGCCCGGCTGGTGGTGGATGGCATCGCCGCCCAGGCGGCGCGGCTGGGCTGCGGCGTCATCCTGGCCACGCATGATGAGAGGATCATGGATGTGGGCACCCGCCGGGTGGAAATGCGCGATGGCCGGCTGCTGCCGGGCTGAAACCCCTCGCGGCCCGCCCCCGCGGGCGCTAAAGCAGCGCCAGTTGCGCTCGGAACACTGCATGCCAGGCTGGCCCCAGCCGGCGCCCGGCGCTTGAGGCCAGACCATGAAAATCGCTGCAGGCCGCCACAAGGGCCGCGTCATCATCGCCCCCTGGGGCACCACCACCCGCCCCACCGCCGACCGCGTGCGGGTTTCGTTGTTCGATATGCTCTGGCACGCCCGCTGGGGTGGCCGCCATGTGGTGGACGGCGCCCGCGTGCTGGACGCCTTTGCCGGCACCGGCGCGCTGGGGCTGGAGGCGCTTTCGCGCGGCGCCGCCCACGCCACCTTCATCGAGAATGACGCCGAGGCCCTGGGCGCGCTGCGGCAGAACATCACCCGCTGCGCCGAACTCACCAAGACCCGCGTGCTGGTGGCCGATGCGCTGAAGCCGCCACGCGGCCAGCCCTGCGACCTGATCTTCCTCGACCCGCCCTATGGCCACGGGCTGAACGCCCTGGCGCTGGCGGCGCTGAGCAAGGCCGGCTGGATCGCCCCTGGCGCGCTGATCTCGGCCGAATCGGGCCGCGAGACCGCCGAGGCGCCCGAAGGCTACGAGTTGCTGGACGAACGCCGCCATGGCCAGGCCACGCTGATGTTCCTGCGCGCCCCGTGACCGCGCTGCGGTGCCTGCTGGTGCCGCTGCCGTCCACCGAGATCGGCGGCACCGAGATTCAAACCCTTGTCGTGCTGCGTGCCGTGGCCGCGCTGGGTGTGCGCGTGGCGCTGGCGGCGGAACCGGCGTTGCTGCCGGCCCTGGCGTTGCGCCTGGTCGGCATGCCGCTCATCCAACTGCATCCAGCGTCAGGCCTGGGCTGGCGCCCGGCGGCATTTCACCGCAGCCCGGAGGCGCAACAGCAGGCCGTGGCCCCCCTCATCGCCGCGTTGCGGCCCGAGGCGGCCATGCTCCCCTTGCCATGGCCGAGCGCTGGCATCGGCCCGGCCCGCGCCCTTGCCGCGGCTGCGCTGCCCAGCCTGAGTATTGGCCACCTGGTGCCACCCGATGGCGATGCCGCCGCGATTCACGCCCTGGGTGGCTGGCCGGCCCCGCCGGGCGTGGTGGCGGCGGTTTCGCCCCCGGCCGCGCTGCTGCTGGCCACCGGCTTTGGCCTGCCGCCGCAGGCCGTGGCGGTGCTGCCCAATGGCGTGCACGTACCGGCCGAGGACCCTGCCGCCCGCGCCGCCGCTCGGCTGGCCAAGCGCGCCCTGCTGGGCCTGCCGGCCCAGGCGCGGCTGCTGCTGTTCGTCGGCAATATCAGCCAGCGCAAGGGGGCTGAGATGCTGCCCGCCCTGGCCCGCGCCCTGCCACCTGGCACCACGCTGGTGGCGCTGGGTGCAGGCCCGCTGCGCCAGGCCTTGGCCGCCGAGGCATCTCCCCTGCGGTTGCAAGGTGAGGTGACGGATGTGGGGGCGTGGATGCTGGCCGCCGACGCCCTCGTCCTCCCCTCTCGGCTGGAGGGCGCGCCACTGGTGTTGCTGGAAGCCGCCGCCCGCCGCCTGCCCATACTGGCCAGCCCCGAAGCGGCTGCCAGCCTGGGTGCGGCCGCGCCAGGCCTGGTAACCCTGGTCCGCAATGAAAATGCCGCCGTCTTGACTCAGGATGTGCTGCAATACCTTGTTGGGGTAATGGCACAGAATATGACCGAACATGCATGGGCTCATGCCCAGGCGCAGTCCCAGGAACACATGCTGGGCCGCTACCTGGCCCGGCTGCGGCAGTTGCTGGCCTGACCAGCCTTGGGTTGAGGGGGAACAGGGGCAGGATGCCGCTGCAAGGCCAGGGTCACGCCATCGTTCAGCAGCCCGCCGCCGATGTGGTGGTGGCCGTGGTGGTGCCTGCCTGGGGCCAGCCCGGCCTGCTGCCCGAAGCTATCGAGTCCGCGCTGGCCCAGCAGGGCGCCCCGCCCCTGGCCGTGGTGGTGGTGGATGATGGCTGCTCCTTGCCGCAAACCAGCCGCACCGCCGGGGCCTATGCCGTCGCGTATCCCGGCCGGGTGCATGCGCTGCGCCGGCGCAATGGCGGGCTTTCGGCGGCGCGCAACACCGGCATCGGCTTTGCCCTGGCGGCCTTCCCGCGGCTGGAGGCAGTGTACTTCCTGGATGCCGACAACCGCTTGCATCCCGGCTTCATCGCCCGCGCCCTGGCCGCCCTGCGCACCGCGCCGGCCAAGGTCGGCTGGGTCTATCCTGATTTCGACATGTTCGGTGAGGCGCGCAATTTTTCCGCCGCGGGCGAATTCGCCCTGCTGCCGCTGCTCTTCGCCAATTTCTGCGAGGCCGGCAGCATGGTGCGCGCCGCCCTGCTGCGCACTGGCCTGCGCTTCGACGAAACCTTGAAGGCCGGCTTCGAGGATTGGGATTTCTGGCTCAGCGCCTGCACCCAGGGGTTTCGCGGGCAGCATTTGCCCATGGCCGGCTTCCAGTACCGCAAGCGGCCCGAAAGCATGCTGCGTCAGAGCGAGCGGCAGCGACCCAACCTGGTGCAGGCGCTGCGGCAGAAGCACCGCGCCCTGTACGCGCCGCGCCACCTGCTGGCGCTGGAAGCCGCCGAGCATCCCCGCTTCGCCCTTTACCTGGCTGACCAGGGCATTGCCGCGCTGTGCCATGACCCCGCCGAGGAACCGGGCGCCACCCTGGCCATGGGGGTGCTGCGGCAACGCTTCGTCGCGGCACTGGCCGCGCCCATGGCGGTGCACGTCCCGCCGATATTCTGCTTTGCCGACAGCACGGCGCTGGCGCTGCTGCGCCGCTTCGGCCTGGCCCAGGGGGTGTTCTGGCGGGCTGAGATGCTGCTGCGCGAGTGTCAGTTCGTGGCGCTGGACATCAGCATGGGCGCGGGCGCGGTGCTGGCGGTGCATCAGGGCGCCGAGGCTGCCGGCCAGGTGGCGACCGCACCGCTGATCTTCGCCACGCAAGCCACCATGGCCGAATGCGCCGGCGACACCGATGGGGCCTGGCTCGCCTCGCTGGGCAGCGCGCAGCCACTGCCCAAGGTTGCCCTGTTGCGGGTTGTGCTGCCCAGCGGTGCCATGCCCGCGGGCAATGACTTTCGCCTGCCCTTCCGCCAACTGCTGCTGGAGGCCGCGGCGCTGGGGGCGGCACGGCGCCAGGCCACCGCCCTGCCGGTCGGCTGGCGCGACGAGTTTCGCCAGCCCGCGGCGGCCATTCCAGGGTTGCTGCGGCGCGAATTCGGCCTTGGCGCCACCCTGCTGCGCCGGCCCAGGCCAGGCACCCGCGAGATTGGCTTCATCATGCCTATCTTCTCCTTCGCCGGTACCGAGAAGGTGGTGCAGAATCACGCCGCCGTGCTGCGTGCGCGTGGTTGGCGCACCCACCTCATCATCGCCGGCACCGAGGCTGTTGCCCTGGGCAGCGGTACCCTCGCGGCGTTTGACAGCATCACCCTGTTTGCCGGCCTGGGCGAAGCCGCCATGGCGCAGCAGCAGGGCTATCTCGGCATCGGGCTATCCGGTTTTGCCGAGGATCCGCGCCACGCCGATGTGCTGGGCCTGCTGGCCGGGCTGGATGTGGTGCTGAACACCCATGTCCCCGGGCTGCATGGGCTGATGGCGCAACTGCGCCAATTGGGCGTGCGCACCTTCGCCGGGCTGCATGTCACTGAAATGTCGCCCTGGGGGCAGCCCATGGGCAACCCGCATTTGGTGCTGCCCTACGAATACGCCTTCGACGGCTTCACCGTCATCTCCGGCCAATTGCGTGAGTGGTGCATGGCCCAGGGCATTCCGGCGGGCAAACTGCACCTCATTCGCAATGCCCCGGCCTTCGCGGTGGCGCCGGCCGGGGTGCGGGCTGCGGTGGCGGCGCGGCAGGCGCGCGGCGGGCCGCTGCGGGTGCTGTCGCTGGGTCGGCTGGACGCGCAGAAGGGCCTGGACCGGCTGGCTGCCCTGGCCAATGCCACTGCCGGGCTGGTGCAATGGCGTATCCTCGGCGGCGCCGTTCTGGGCGACCAGGCAATGCCCAGCCTGCCGGTGCCGCTGGAGCCCCCGGCCACCACCAGCGCCGAGCTTGAAGCGCTCTACGCCTGGGCCGATGTGGTGGTGTTGCCCTCTCGGTATGAGGGTGTGCCGCTGACACTGCTGGAGGCGCAGCGCATGGGGGTGGTGCCGCTGGCCACCAATGTTGGCGCGGTCGCCGAGATCATCCAGCACGGCGTGGATGGCCTGCTGGTGCCGCATGCCGGCCGCACCGAGGCCGCCATTCTGGCTGACTTCACCACCGCCCTCACGGCCCTGGCGGCCGACCGGCCCCGCCTGCTGGCGCTGGGCAATGCCGCCGCCGAACGCCTGGCCGGGGCCGACTGGGCCGCCAACATGGCCGGCTTCCTTGCTCATCTGGACCATCTGGTGCCGCCGGAGCCTTGCGCATGAGCCTGTTTGTCGCCCCCGCTGGCCTGGCCAGCCTGTACTCCGGCCCGCCGCTGCTGTTGGCCCTGGCCGGGCTGCCGGGGCTGGAGGCGCTGGCACTGGAGGGCCTGGCGCTGTGGCTGGTGACGCAGGACGGCGCTGCGCTGCGCCTGCATCGCCCCGGAGAAGCCCCGGAACTGGCCACCGAGGCGCTGCCGGCCGCCGCCCCAGTGCTGGCCCTGGTGGCGCCGAGCGCCGCCGCCGCCGCACCGCTGGCCGAAGCCTGGGCCGCCTTGGGGGGCGAGGCGCCGCCGCAACTGCTGGCCGCCGATGCTCCCGCCGCGCTGCCTGCCCTGGCCCGGCTGGCGGTGGCCGCCCTGGCGCAAACCACCGCCGAACTCGGCCAGGCGCAGCGCGGCCTGGTAGCCACCCGGCAGGACTACGAGGCCACCCGCATTGCCGTGGCCCGGCTGGAGCAAAGCCTGGGCGGCCGGATGCCCGCTCCGCCAACCCTGCGCCTGCAGCTTGAACCCGGTGCTGGGCTGGTGGTGCAGGCCGGACTGGGGCCGCAGGCGCTCAGCCAGGGGCTGGGGCTGCCGGTGGATGGGCTTTGCACCGTGGCGCTGCATGTGGCCGAAGCCCGGATGGGGCCGGCATCGCAACTGCGCCTGCGCCTACTGGGGGCCGAAGGCGGCCAGGTGCTGGCGGCCTGGCGCCCTCCCGGCGCGGCGCTCCGCCCCGGCTGGCTGCTGCTGGACCTGCCCAGCCCATTGCCCGCCCTGCGCCAGACCGCGCTGCTGGAACTGGCCGCCGAACTCGCCCCGGGCGACGCTCTGGCATTCTCGCTGGAAGACCGCCTGGCCCAGCCCGGCCAGGCTGTGCAAGGCGCCCATGGCCCGGCCAGCACCCCACCCCGCGCCCTGGCCCTGCGCGCCTGGGGCGCCGAGCCTGGCCAGCGCCATTGCCTGCCCGCCTGGTGGGATGCTGATCAGCTCGGCCTGCCCCTGGCGCCCGAGGGCCTGGCCGTGGCCCTGCCGGCCCAGGCCTGGGCGGCGGCGCGGCTCAGCCCCGGTCATGGCCGGCTGGTGCAATTGGGCACCGCCGCCCCCCGGCCACTGCTGCACCTGGCCCCGGGCGAGCAAGCCCTGGTGCTGCTGCCCTGGGTGCCCCTGCTGGGGTTGGACCTGCTGGAAGCCAGCCTGACCCTGTTGGAGGGGCGGCAGACCGGGCTGGAGGCGGCGCTATGGCTGCAACCCGCCGGCAGCAGCGCGCAACTGCCCGAACAACTCAGCCTCACGGCGCCCGAGGCCCGCACCTCCGGCTGGCGTTCCC